>SXPW01000044.1 GCA_005793785.1 Actinomycetota bacterium
ATGTTGAACACCTCGGGGTGGGCCTTCTCGATTTCGTCCAACAACACGACGCTGTACGGACGACGACGAACCGCCTCGGTGAGTTGACCACCCTCGTCGTATCCCACGTACCCCGGAGGTGCACCCACCAGGCGGCTCACCGAATGCTTCTCCGAATACTCCCCCATGTCGATTCGCACCATTGCCTTGTCGTCATCGAAGAGGAACGCGGCAATGGCTCGTGCGAGTTCCGTCTTGCCGACCCCGGTCGGACCAAGGAACATGAACGATCCGATCGGTCGGTGGGGATCGGAGAGTCCGGCTCGGCTGCGTCGAATTGCATTTGCCACCACGGTGACGGCCTCGTCCTGTCCGATCACCCGTTGATGGAGCAATTCCTCGAGATGCACGAGCTTGTGCATCTCACCCTCCATGAGTCGTGTCACCGGTATGCCGGTCCACTTGGCGACCACATCCGCGATGTCCTGGGCGTCCACTTCCTCCTTCAACATCCGCCCTGTAGTGACGGTCTCACTCGCGGTTGCCTCGTTGATTCTTCGCTCCAGTTCGGGAATCCGCCCGTAAATCAATTCGGATTTCTTCTCCAGGTTCCCTTCCCGGTCGACCTGCTGGCGAAGCACCTCCAACTCCTCCTTGAGGGCCCGCACCGCGCTGATTCCCTGCTTCTCGGACTCCCAACGTTGTTTCATCTCGGCCGATTGCGTGGTGAGTTCGGTCAATTCGGAGTCGAGAGCAGCAAGTCGCTCTCTGCTCGCCGCGTCAGTTTCCTTCGTGAGCGCAACCTTCTCGATTTGTAGTTGCATGATGCGTCGTTCCACAACGTCGATTTCGGTCGGCATCGAGTCGATTTCGATACGCAACTTGCTGGCGGCCTCGTCCACCAAATCGATTGCCTTGTCGGGAAGGAATCGATTCGTGAGGTATCTGTTCGAAAGTACTGCCGCGCTCACCAGCGCATTGTCCTGAATTCGCACACCATGATGCACCTCGTAGCGTTCTTTCAAACCGCGCAGGATTGCAATCGTGTCCTCTACCGTCGGTTCACCGACGTAGACCTGTTGGAATCGACGCTCGAGCGCAGCATCCTTCTCCACGTGCGTGCGGTATTCGTCCAGTGTCGTGGCACCGATCATTCGCAATTCGCCGCGGGCCAGCATCGGCTTCACCATGTTGCCCGCATCCATCGCGCCGTCGGCACCACCCGCACCAACCAAAGTGTGGATCTCGTCGACGAATGTGATGACCTCGCCTCCGGCATCGGTGATTTCCTTCAACACCGCCTTCAATCGTTCTTCGAATTCGCCTCGATACTTGGCCCCCGCCAACATCGACCCGAGGTCGAGGGAAACCAGTCGCTTGGACTTCAAGCCCTCCGGCACGTCGCCACTCGCAATGCGCTGGGCGAGTCCCTCCACGATCGCCGTCTTGCCGACACCTGGTTCACCGATGAGAATCGGGTTGTTCTTGGTGCGCCGTGACAACACCTGCACCACGCGACGAATCTCCTCGTCCCGACCGATGACGGGGTCGATCTTTCCATCACGGGCACGCGCGGTGAGGTCGACGCTGTACTTCTCCAATGCCTGGAACTGATCCTCGGGATTCTGGGAGGTCACCCGATGCGAACCGCGGACGCCCCGAAGAGCCTCGACCAGTTCTTCGCGCGACACGCCGATGAGTTCGTGCATGGCAACGGCCAGCATTTCCACGGAGAGAAAATCGTCTCGAAACTCGCTTTGGAGCTCCTTGGCGGTGGCAAAAGCCGCTGCGGATTCGCGATTGAGCCGGGGTTCCGTTCCGCCCTTGACATTCGGCAATTTCTTCAGTGCGGCTGCGCACCGCTCGGACAGCGCGCTGAGTACGACGCCGACCTTGGTGAGCAACGGCGACACGATCGTGCCGTCCTGCTTCAACAGTTCGGAAAGAAGGTGCTGCGGCGTGAGTTCCGGGTTGCCGGCAACCGTCGCGTTCTGCATTGCCGTGGAGACCGCCTCGGCGGTCTTCGTAGTCCAGGTACGGGGATCAAGGGACATGGTTCCTCCTCGTCACCGTTCGCCCGAGAATCCGGATCGTCTGGTGAACAACGAGAGCACCTGATGCATCGGCACGAGTTCGCCGCGAGATACCCGTTGTGCAGCGAGGTGTTCGCGGAGTGACGCAACCTCGTGGCGAAGAAGGGCCACTTCGTTCTCCAAGGCGAGTACGTGGCGAATTCCTTCGAGATTCATTCCCGCATTCACCAACTCCGCGATGCGGTGTAGCCGCGCGATATCCGCCTGGCTGTATCGGCGATTGCCGCCCTGGGTGCGCGCGGGCTGGAGCAATCCAACACGTTCGTAGTTGCGCAACGTTTGCGGATGCATGCCGGAGAGTTCGGCGGCAACGGAGATGACGTACACCGCCATCCGATATTGATCGTGGTCGGGTTGCTGGCTCATGCGTTGTGCTCCTTGCCTTGGTTTGCCGAGTCGAATGCGAGGAGGGCGGTGCGCTGCTCGTCGGTGAGCGAGGTTGGCACCACCACATCCACCGTCACGATGAGATCTCCGACCGACTTGTTGACTTCGATACCGCGACCCTTCACGCGATGTCGACTTCCGGGTTGGGTGCCGGCCCGCAGTCGCAACATGATGGAGTCCCCTTCCAACGTGGGAACGGCTATGTCGGCGCCGAGTACCGCAGCCGTGAACGACACGGGGACTCGAACCAGCAGGTTCCGTCCGTCACGGGAGAACACGCGGT
Organism: Actinomycetota bacterium; assembly: GCA_005793785.1. GTDB lineage: Bacteria > Actinomycetota > Acidimicrobiia > Acidimicrobiales > Ilumatobacteraceae > F1-60-MAGs027. The sequence goes on from SXPW01000044.1 coordinate 2,743, forward strand.
GCGGATTCACCCGACATACGACGAACAGATCCCCCGGCGGCCCACCGTTCCGACCAGGCGCACCACGACCCTTCACGCGAATTCGTGATCCATCATCGATTCCGGCCGGCACACGGACGTTGACCTCTCGATTGCGCATCTCGACTCCCGTGCCGCGACACGTTCCGCACGGGTGTTCGATCTTCACGCCACGACCACCACAGTTCGCACACGGAGCCGAAAAGGCAAAGCCACCCTGATTGATATCGGTGACACCACGACCTGCGCACTGGGAACACCGCACGGGAGACGTGCCCGTTCGTGCGCCTGAGCCCGAACATGTACTACATACCGCCTCCGAGGTGAGATGCAGACTGGTCGTGAGACCACGCACGGCATCGACGAAATCGATGGAAAGGGATGCCTCCAAATCGGATCCGCGTTGCGGTCCTACTCCACTACCCGCACGACGACCGCCGCCGAACATCTGACCGAGGAGATCGCCGATTCCTCCCGCTCCGGCCATGTCACCCATGTCGAAACGGAACGAACCGTTGCCCGGACCGCCGAACGCCCCGGGACCGAGTCGTCGCACTTCGTCGTATTCCCGTCGCCGACCCTCGTCTCCGAGTACGTCGTACGCGGCAGAGATGTCCTTGAAACGTTCTTCGGCAGAGGCGTTGTTGGGATTCGCATCCGGGTGGAACTGCCGCGCGAGCTTGCGGTACGCCTTCGTGATGTCCTTTGCCGACGCATTTTGCGGAACGCCGAGCACGGCGTAGTAGTCCTTCTCGAACCACTCTCGTTGTGCAGTCATCTCGTCCTCGTTTGCGTAGTCAGCCCTTCACCTTCACCATTGCCGCACGAACCACTCGGCCCTTCCAGCGGTATCCGGTGCGCATGACTTCGACGACCACGGGTACATCGCTGCTGCCGTCGGCTGGTTCGTGTACCACCGCTTCTGCAGTGGCGGGATCGAATGGTTTGTCCGCGAGATCCAGTGCTTCGAGCCCTTGCTTCTGTAGTGAACCAAGGAGGGCCGACCACACGGATTCGATGCCCTGCACACCGTGCGCTGCCGCGGCTTCGCACGCATCGAGGACCGGAAGGATCGACTCGACGATCTTCCCCGTTGCACGATCGACGTCGTCGATCATCTGGGCTGCCACGCGCTTGCGAAAATTGTCGAAGTCGGCTTGCAGCCGCAACGCCAGGTCCTTGAATTCGTCCCGTTCCTTGCTGACCGCATCCAACACGTCCGCAACGATGAGCGGCGTCTCACCAACCACGTCACCAGAGGACACGTCCGATGCAAGGGGGGCTGCGTCGGTCGCACCCTCGGGGTTCGAAGTGGATTCGTCGGTCATGGCGTGTTGGTGTGGGTCGACGACAATGACTTATTGCTCGTCGACGATTTCGGCATCGACGATGTCGCCGTCGTTGGCTCCGGTCGCCCCGGTTGCTTGACCGCTCGCCGAGGTGCCGGCGGCGTTCGCGTCTCGCGATGCTGCTTCGTAGAGCTTTTGGCTGAACGCTTGGCTCGCCGTCATGAGTTTCTCGGTGGCGTTCTTGATGGTGTCCGAGTCGCTACCCGACAATGCCGACTTCAAGTCGGCCAGCGGTTGCTCCACCGCCTTGCGCTCGTCCTCCGTGACCTTCTCGCCCTGTTCACGCAGCACCTTCTCGGTTTGATACACGAGCGAGTCGGCATTGTTGCGAACTTCGGCGTCCGCGCGACGCTGACGATCCTCGTCGGCATGCGCCTCGGCGTCCTTAACCATCTGGTCGATGTCGTCCTTGGAGAGCGAGGACTGACCGGTGATGGTCATCGACTGTTCCTTGCTCGTCGCTCGGTCCTTGGCGGCGACGTGCACGATGCCGTTTGCGTCGATATCGAAGGTCACTTCGATCTGTGGTACTCCGCGCGGTGCGGGCGGCAGGTCGACCAATTGGAACTTGCCGAGGGTTTTGTTGTACGAAGCCATTTCGCGTTCGCCTTGTAGGACGTGAATCTCCACCGACGGCTGCATGTCTTCGGCGGTGGTGAAGGTTTCCGTACGGCGAGTCGGAATGGAGGTGTTGCGCTCGATGAGTTTCGTCATCACGCCACACTTGGTCTCGATGCCGAGCGACAACGGTGTGACGTCGAGTAGAAGGATGTCCTTCACGTCTCCACGCAACACGCCGGCCTGAACCGCAGCACCAACTGCCACGACTTCGTCCGGATTGACGGTGCGATTCGGCTCCTTGCCGGTCAACGACTGCACCAGTTCCTGCACGGCGGGCATGCGAGTGGAACCACCGACGAGGATCACGTGTTGGATCTCACCCTTGGTCAAACCTGCGTCCTTGATCGCTTGTTCGAACGGCTTGCGACAGCGCTCCAGCAAGTCGGCGGTCATTTCCTGGAACTTCGCCCGGGTGAGCGACTCATCAAGATGCAACGGGCCATTCGCCGTTGCCGTGATGAAGGGAAGGTTGATTTGTGTCTGGGGAACCTGGGAAAGTTCGATCTTCGCCTTCTCCGCAGCCTCCTTCAATCGTTGCGTGGCCATGCGGTCCTTGCTCAGGTCGACACCCTGCGCCGCCTTGAATTGGGCCACCAACCAGTCGATGACTCGTTGATCCCAGTCGTCGCCGCCGAGATGGGTGTCGCCGTGTGTGCTCTTCACCTCGAAGACGCCATCGCCGATCTCAAGGACGCTCACGTCGAA
>SXPW01000045.1 GCA_005793785.1 Actinomycetota bacterium
GCGGTGTATCCATATTCGGCGTGCGCCATGACGTGCGAGGCCGACGCATCGACTCCGGCGCGCTCGAAGAGGTCGCGAACGCGAACGCCCCTCCACACGGTGTCGAATTTCGACCACTTGGTCACGCAATGGATGTCGGTGGTGACCGTTACCGACGGCATCGCCATCAACTCTGCGAGATCCACCGTGAACGGTGACGAGACCTCGCCATGAATCTCCAGTGACCACTCACCCGGCGCATACGTCGGCACATCGCCGACATGAAGGACCGGAAAGCGCTCGGTGAGGTACTGACCGGGTGGGAGTCGTCGCGGATCAATGCCACGCGCTTCCACGTCGGCGCGATTGCGGTCGAAAAAGCCCACGCCACAGTGTGCCAGTTCCATTCCGTGATGTGGTGTTCACCTCTGCCGTGTAGTTTTCCGCGGTGCCGTTGTACCTGGTTCGACATGCGAAGGCCGGCTCGCGCAGCGATTTCGACGGTGACGACGTCGACCGACCACTCACCGCATCGGGACGCAAGCAAGCCGTCGACCTCTGCGCGCGGCTCGCCGCCGTGTCTCCGAGCGTCGTCGTATCGAGTCCGTACCGACGATGCATCGAAACGGTCGAACCTCTTGCAATCGCCACCGATACGACATGTTCCACCGACGACCGGTTGGCAGAATTCGGCAGCAATCATGTGCGAGCCGATGCGACGATCATCGGCTTGTTGCTCGATCTACCCGACCGCTCGGTCGTGTGCAGCCACGGCGACGTCATTCCCGCAATCATCGACTCGCTCACCGACACAGGAATGAACATCGTGGGCGAACCTCAGTGGGGCAAGGGAAGCGTGTGGGTGCTGGAACGCGAGGATGACCGATTCGTCTCGGCCCACGCCTGGCCGCCGCCGAGCGACGACTAGGTCGTCGTTCTCCGTCACTACTCGTCGAGTGCGGCCGCAACCTCTCGCTGCAACTCTTCAACGAGCCCGCGCACTTCGGCTGGTGGTTCTCGCTCCAGACAGCGCGCGATGAATTCACTCGCTGACTCGGCGTCACCACCGTCACGAAACACCACGATGCCGAGGAAGCACATTGCATCCGCGTAATTCGGCTCGAGTTCGATCGCGCGTCCCAGCGCGGCGATGGTGGAGGCGTACGCCTGTCGTTGGAGTGACTCGTCGAATTGTCGGGCCGACAACATGATCAACCACGCTCGGTACGTCAACGCCTCGACGTTGTCGGGGTCGGTCTCGAGGACGCGCCCGTACAGTTCGATCGCCGCCGATACGTCGCTCGCTCCGGCGAGGCGCGCTTGCGCCAGCAGGGAGGCCGTGCTGTCGGCTATTCCGCCCGTCGCCGATCCGAGCGGAAGTCGTTGACCCGCCTGCCGAGCCACGAGCAGCCCGCCGACCACTCCCACCACCAACACCACCACGATGCCCACGAGCCGCGAACGCCGGCGCGAGATCCGCGCGCTTGGTGACGTGCCGTCGGGCAAAACCGAGGTCGCCGTCGGAGGAGAATCCGTGTCTCCGCGGACGGCGAATCGGGCAACCACTGCGCCAATGAGCGCCACCGCAACGACCACGGGCAGGACCCAGATGACGGCATCCAATCCTTCACTTCGCGGCACCAACAACACCTCACTTCCGAATCTGTCCGCGATATAGGCGACGATCTCTTCGTCGGTGCGTACGCCGTCCCCGACTTGTCGCGCCACCTCGGCCCGAATGGCCTGCGCCGCAGCGGCCCGCGACACGAACACGCTCTCTCCATCGCAGGTCGGGCAGGCGATTCGCTTGGTCACGGCGTCGATTCGGTCTTGCTGAGTCAAGGGTCCCGTGTCCCGCAGCGACCCGTACGCCAGAAAACCGATGCCGACCACGGCGAGCACACCCCACACGATGCGACGAATCGACTTCTTCGTCCCACCCACCCGGGCAGGTTTCCGCGTGATGTCACCCATCGTTGGTACGCAACGAGGCCATTTGTTCCTCGAGGACGCCTTCCGTTACCGATCCCAAGATGCGGAGGCGCACGAATCCGTTCGGATCGATGATCCATGTCTCGGGAACCTTTGCCACGCCGAAGGCAACCGCAATGGCACCGTCATCGTCGCGCAATTTCGGCCACCCACCTGCATTCGTGGTGAAGAAGTCGCGAACGGCCCGATCGTCGTCGTCGTTCACCACGGTGTAGAACTCGACGCCGTCGACACGTCCCGCTTCGTCGTCGACGAAGGCAAGGAGTGCCGGGTGTTCGGCGATACACGGAACGCACGTTGAGTTGAAGAAATTGAACACCACCCATGATCCCTTGCGGCGCGCCAGGTCGAACGGCGCGTCATCGATCGTCGTCGTCACGACTGCAGGGGCCGGCTCACCGAGGAGCGGCGAACGCGCTCCAACGTCCGTATCACCGTCGGTGCGCAACAACACCACGAGGAAGCCCGCAAGTGCGATGGCAACGATGCCCGAGACCCAGCGCACCGACTTCATGCCTGGAGCACCTCGTCACGAATCGCGTGGATTGAGCGGCGTCGACTCGGTAGGACGGCGAGGAGCGTGCCGAACGCCATCACGAACGTGCCGATCCACAACCACACGATGAGTGGTTTCACGAACACCTTGATGCGCGCCCTGCCCGAGTCCTGTCGCACCGGTGGCTCGAGGGTGAGATAAACGTCCCGTGTCAGACTCGTGCGTACCGACGGCGTTCCGACGTTCATGCCGATGCGGGTGAACTTGGTGATCGACGGAGCGTACGGCTTTCCCCCGTCCACACTCACGAGTGCGCGCACCGACGTACTGCGGTCGTCGCGAACCTCCTCCAGACCAACGAGTTCGAACGTGTGTCCCGCGAACGTGGCACGTTGACCGGTGACGAGGTCGATTTCCTGGCTCTTCGTGAACGAGTTGGAGGCGGCCAGTGCGATGCAGATGAAGATCACCCCGAGATGCACCACCATGCCGCCGTTGGCGCGACCCACGAAGCCTCGCAAGCGTTGAACCCGCACGGCTCGAACGAGATGCTGCAGAGCGCTCCCGGCGGCGAAACCACCGAGAGCAAACGCGAGCAGCGGTGCCAACCCCGACGCACCTGCCACGACGGATGTCGCCAACGCCAACACTCCGAGTGCCGCGGGTGCCAACAGGCGTTTGGACATCGCATCACGACCGTCCCTCCGCCAGGGCAACACCGGTGCCACCGCCATGATGAAGAGCATCGTCAAGCCGATCGGCGCCGTGAGTCGATCGAAGAACGGTTCACCCACCACGATTTGGCGTCGCTGCAGCGCTTCCACGATGAGCGGGAATACGGTCCCCAACAACACCACGAATGCGAAGATTGCGAACAACACGTTGTTGACGAGGAATGCACCCTCGCGCGAAAACGGGGCGTCGATGGTGTCGTCGGACCTCAACTGATCGCCCCTCCAGAAGACGAGGACGAGCGACAGCGCCACCACGGCGGCGAACATCGCGAGCAGCCACGGTCCAATGTCGCTTTCGGAGAACGCATGAACGCTGTTGAGGACACCCGATCGGGTGAGGAACGTGCCGAGAATCGTGAGACTGAACGTTGCAATCAACAACGACACGTTCCACACGCGCAGCAGACCGCGCCGCTCCTGCACCATCACCGAGTGGATGTACGCGGTACCCGTGATCCACGGCAGAAGCGACGCGTTCTCCACCGGGTCCCATGCCCAGACTCCACTCCAGCCGAGCACTTCATAACTCCACCAACCTCCAAGGGCGATTCCGAAGGTGAGGAATCCCCACGCCACCACGGTCCAGCGCCGCGTGAGATGGAGCCAGCCGTCCTCCACCCTCCCGGCGATGAGGGCTGCGAGTGCGAACGCGAACGGCACCGTCATACCGACGTAGCCGAGATACAGGATCGGCGGATGGAACATCACGAGCACGTGGTTCTGCAGGAGTGGATTCGGTCCGGGTCCGTCGGTCACGCCCGGCGGGCCAACCACGAACGGATTCGCCGGACCAAATGACAAGAGGAAGAAGTAGGCGAGCACCGCGAGCAACACCGACAACGCCCAACCGATGAGTGGTTCGGCGAGGCGTTTGCGCATCCACCACGTGGTCGCGGCTACGTAAGCGGCGAGCACCAGCACCCACATGAGGATGGATCCCTCGAGTGCGCTCCACACTGCAGCAAAGTTGTACAACGCCGGGGTGCTGGTCGATCCGACTTTCTGTACGTAGAGCAGCGAGAAGTCTCGGGTGATCATCGCCCACTCCATGACGCCGAATGCCGCGAGAGCGAGCGCGGATGCCAGCGCGACGAAACCCGGGACCAGGCGCAGGGTTCGTACGTCGGCTCGACGTGCACCGACTGCCGCCGCGAATGCACCGAAGAATGCCGCCAGGAATCCGCCGAGCAGGACCGCCCGCCCGACTTGTGCCGTCAGGCTGGCTACGAGCATGCCGACTTTTCGGCCTGCGCAAGTCGATCGGCGTTCTCGGCCTCGTACTCGTTGGAGTGTTTCACCTCGATGCGTGTCGCAACGAGCACCCCATCCACGATTCGACCGTGTGCCACCACCGGAATGCACTCCTGAAATACACCGCCGGGTTCGCCCTCGTAGTCGACGGGCAGGGAAACTCCGTTGAACGACATGACGAACGTAGTAATCCCTCCCCGTGACTGGAGACTCCCCTCGTCGACGGCACCCTGCACCCGAACGCGTCGCGCATCGTCACATCCGTCCCTCACGCCGATTTCGTCGACGTTGCAGTAGTAGTCGATCGAAGATGTGAGGAACACCGCGACGATTGCAAGACCCACCACGGACGCCAAGACGGCAACTGCGATCGGCAGCACTCGTCGCCGCGTCGATCGTTGCCGAGGCGATTCACGGGGTGAGAGATCCATCGACTGGGTCACACCCAAGGCTTGCGTTCGTCCGGAACCCGCGAAGACAATTCTCTGGCCCGGCGAATGGTGACGAGCGCGAGCAGGCCGACCGAGCCCAGTGTCAGCGCCCAACTCGCGACGATGAACCCGAGATCCTTCATCGAGCAACCTCCGCGCGACGCACGGCGATCGCCGAATCCAATCCGATGACACGTTCCGTGTCGGCGAGCGCAGTGAGTCGCTGACGATGAATCACCAGCCAGGCGAACACCAGAGTGAATGCCACCACTCCGGAGAACAACGTGAAGAGCATCAAGTCGTCCAACCGAACGTCACCGTCGGCATTGAGGACGCTCGCCTCCTGGTGCAGTGAACGCCACAACACCACCGAGAAGTGCACCAGTGGAATCTCGAGCACCGCCAGGAGCGCGATGACGGCGCTTCGTCGTGCGCGTTGTTGCGGGTCGACGTCCACCTGTCGTACCGCCAGATAGCCCACGTACGTGATGAAGAGGAACAGCGTCGTCGTCAGTCGTGGGTCCCATTGCCAGAACGTTCCCCACGTGAGTCGACCCCACAGACTTCCCGTGACGAGGGCCATACCCATGAACAACACACCAACTTCCGCCGATGCGCCAGCAACGCGATCGAACCCGAGCGTGCGGTGCCGTCGCACGAGCGAACATCCCGACGCAACCGCCGTGGTGATGAACGCGAGATACGCGACCCAGGCGGCGGGAACGTGCACGTACATGATGCGAACGGAATCGCCCTGCACCACGTCGGCGGGCGTGAGAAAGAGTGCGCTGACGACCAACCAGACGAGGAGCGCGAGCGAGATTGCACCGAGGACGCGCGTTGCCCCCGTTCCGGTGCCACGAATCGATGCAACTGCTACGTGCGACGGCGCGGTGTTCATGTCACGAATCACCCTGGGCTAGTGGTGCGAACGCGACGGCTCCAGCCGAACCAAACACCACCGCGTACACCGCGAGGAGTGCCGTCCATGCCCAACCATTGGACATGTCGATGGTCTGACTGCCGAAGGCCGCTTCGGTGGCTCGCGCGGCACCGATCAACAACGGCGCCAACACGGGGAGGGAGAGCAGTGGCAGCAACGAATCGCGCCCGTTCAATCTGGCAACCACGACGCCATAGAGAGTACCCACGAGGGACAGTCCGGCGGTCGCCGTGAGCATCACCGTGACCAACAGCACGAGTCCGTCGCCGTCCACTCGTGACCCGTACAACACCACCGAGCACAAGACGAGCAACGTTGCGAGAGCGAACAGTTGCACGAAGGTAGCGAGGGCCTTGCCGAAGTACACCCGTGACGGTGATGACGTGCACGACAGGACCGAATCGAGTGCCGCATCGGACGTTTCGATCTCGAACGAGCGTTGCACCACGAGCATGGTGGCGAACAAAATTGCCATCCAGACGAGACCGGCCGAAGCACGCAGGATGAGTGGCTCGCTATCGAGGGCGACGGCGAACAGCACGAGCACGAGCAGCGCAAACGGCACCACCCTGGCAAGGAGCGTGCGACTTCGCCCTTCGATCCGGAGGTCCTTGCGTGCCACCACGATGATCGACTTCATGGAGTCCTCCGTGGAGCCACGCCTTCACCGAGACCGGCGCCGGCAACGTCGCTCGTCACCGTGCCTCCGGTGAGCGTGATGGTACGCGGTGTCGATTCCGGTCGTGATTCCACATCGTGCGTGGTGTAGACCACGGTGGCTCCACTTCGTGTCGCATCACGCAGGATGGAGTCGAGTTCCTGTCGAGCCGCGGAATCGAGTCCCGCGTGCGGTTCGTCGAGCAGCCACAATCGTGCGCGTCGCACCACCAGCGACGCCAACGCGGTTCGACGGCGTTGTCCCGCCGACAGTGCGGCGGCACGCGTACGAGCGACACGCCCATCGATGCCGAGACGTGCGAGGGATGATTCGACGTCGTCGTTCGGTGCACCGACCATCTCGGCGATGAATCGAACGTTCTCTCTCGCGGTGAGATCGGCGTACAAGCCGTTGTCGTGACCCAACAATCCGACCAAGGTTCGAGCGGCGTCACGATGATCCGCCAGGTCGACTCCCAACACGGTTGCGCCCCCGCGCGTCAGAGGAAGGAGCCCGGCACAAAGCCGCAGGAGCGTCGACTTGCCGCTCCCGTTTGCCCCGCGCAACGCGACCAACTCTCCCGTTCCAATCTCCAGCGTGACGCCGGCAAGTGCGGGAAATCCACCGAGTGCCACCACCGCATCATCGAGGTGGATTGCCGTGGCGTCGGCCACGGTGGAACTCACGGATTCGCTACTGATGACTCATCAGCCTAGATTGACCGTTGCATCGTGAACTCTGCGCACACTGGACATGACACCGTTGATCCGGTCGTAGCTCGACGAGATCGTATCGATCGGTTGAACAGGGTTGCGTCGCGCGTCGGCTACGGCTTGTACGCAGTCTCGGTGGTGTCGTTCTTCGTCGGGTTGTGGACCTCGCTCACCGCACCGATGCACTTCGTGAGCGGCGCCTCGTTGGTGGTTGGATCGATCATCCTGGCGCCGAGCATCGTCATCACCTACGGCATTCGAGCAGCTCGTCGCGAAGAGCAGACGAATACGAACCCGAAGGACCCGCCGACATGAACCTGCGGCTGCCTGCGGCCGAACGACGAACCGCCATCCTCACCGTGGCTCGTCGCGAATTCGCCGAGAAGGGTTTCCACGTCACCTCCATGGACGACATCGCCGAAGCCGGTGGTGTCACCAAGCCGGTGCTGTACCAGCACTTCGAGTCCAAACGGGCGCTCTACCTCGCGCTCATCGACGAGTTGGCCTCGGCCATGTTGGAGACGATCGGCAAGGCCACCGCGAACGCCCCCGACGGACGGGCACAGACCGAGCGCGGCATCATCGCGTACTTCGAATGGATGGCAACCAATCGTGATGCGTTCGTCGTGCTTTTCGGCAGCGGGTCACGCAACGATGAGGAGTTCGCTTCAACGGTACGCAACGTCGAACGCCTGGTCGCCGACGCCATTGCGCCCCTCATCGACGCCGGACTCGACCGCGAGCACCAACGACGTTTGGCGTATGCGCTGGTGGGTATGTCGGAGGGTGTGAGTCGGTATCTCATCGCGAGCGGCGAGAACTTCGATCCCGCGCTCGTCGGTTCGCAACTGGCGAATTTCGCCTGGGCCGGACTCCGAGGCGTCGAGCCACAATCCGCTCAGTCGCGCAATACCCATCCTCGATAGCCGCGCACGAACTTTCGTTGCTCGAGCAACGCACCGATGTGGAGCATCATGGGTGACGTTTCGCCGAATGCGGCACCGTTGATCTTGCGAATCTCGACGGACTTGGTTCGGCCGTCCTTCACGAGCGATCCCAGTGCCTCGACCAATGCTGAAACATTCGTCGACTCGAGACTGTGCGTGAACGTCACCAGGTGGTGGCTCCGTACGTCGTACCACCCGAGCACCTCGCCGCGCCTCAGCAGCACCAGCGCTCCGGCACTACGGAACGGGCGGCCTTCGGTGGGCGGCCAATCGATGCTCGCCCCGTACGGTTGAGCGGGATCCGTCGCCGCCAACACCATCACTTCGCCGGTCGACTCCGAGTCGGGTGCCGTCGATGTTGCATCGACGATGTGGTCTTCCTTGCATGCCCGCAGTCGATCCACCGCACCGGGCACGGCGAATTGTGCGGCACCGAGTCCGTCGACGAAGTAACCACGGCGAACGGTGCCACGCTCTTCGAGCGCTTTCAATACGCCGTACACGCCGGCAAACCCACCGCGAACGTGTTCGGCGAGTACTGCTTCGCGCGTCACCACTCCGTGTCGTTCGAGCAACTGCATGGCGAGTGCGTGCATGGATTGGGTGGTGGTGGCCCGTTGATCGACGAGCTGGGTCACCAAACTCCACCGTCCCTGTGCAGCGGGTGGCCCAACACGACTGGTGCTTCCCCCACGAACGTGTCGCGGTCGAACCAATCGTGCTGCGGCACGTCGGGCTCCGCCGGTGACGGGTAACGAACGTGCCGACTTGCCGCTCCGAGCACCGAGCAGCACTGCGCGCAACGGTGTGAGCGAGTCGTTGGTGACCTCGCCGGACCACACCAAGTCCCATAGGGCTGCCAACAACTCGGAGTCGGTTGCCCCCGTCACCCCGGCGCGAAGTTGGCCCCAGAAACTTGCACCGCGTTGGTCGAGGGCGGCCCGCACCCGGTCGTGTACGGCGCCTTCGGGTGCATCGAGCGGTTCGAGTGCCGGCAACATGACGCCGAGTTGATCGGCGAAGAACAAGCGGATGCGACCGTCATTGCCGCCGAGCGAGCCGGCGCCAACCCACACAACTTCGCCACTCGTGCAGAGATCGTCGAGCATCGACGCGCGGTAGCCACGCACCCGCAGGGGCAACACGTCGGTCTCCAGGGTCGATGCGACCAACGCAGCACCCGAGAGTGCCGTCAGTGCTTCGGCCAGTGCTTCGCTGCCGTGCATCGGAGCCGTGATGCCGTGCCACTCGGAGAGGAACCGCGCGAACGTTCGTTGGTCGACGGGCTCCACCTCCTTGCGCAACTTGGCGAGCGATCGGCGACGCACCAGGCGCAAAACTTCGGTGTCGCACCATTCACGTTCGGTGCCGAACGGTCGGAATTCCCCGCGCACCAAACGGTTTGCGCCCTCCAGTTCGGCGAGCGTGACGACGATGCGCTCGACACTCACGCCGAAGCGTGTGGCGACGTCCCGCGCGACGAACGGCGCGTGCGTTCGCGCAAATCGGCCAACGAGTTCACGCAACGGAGATACGACCGGCTCGGTGAAGGCCTGTGGCAATCCGAGGGGCAGTGCACAACCGATCGCGTCGCGGAATCGCGCGGCATCCTCGGCTGCCACGAATCGCCGCTCACCTGCCACCACCAGATCGATGGCCCGACGTTGACCGACGAGTGTGTTGATTCCTTCCTCGACGTCGCCTTCGAACCGCAGCGAAAGTTCGTCGAGCGAAAGGTCGCCGACGCGACGCAACACGTCGTGGAGTTCGTCCACCGTGGTGGCTCGTCGCGATTCGGCGACGTGTTGGAGCTCCAACTCGATGTCGGCGAGGACTTCCCCGTCGAGCAGTTCGCGGAGTTCCTCCGACCCGAGCAGGTCGTTGAGCAGATCGCGGTCGAGTGCCAACGCCGCGGCACGACGTTCGGCCAACGGCGCATCACCCTCGTACATGTATGCGGCGATCCAGTTGAAGAGCAAACTCTGGGCGAACGGTGAGGCCTTCGGTGTGTCGACACTCACGAGTCGGATGGAGCGCGAGCGAAGCTGCGTCAGTACGTCTCGCAGGGCCGGAACGTCGAACACGTCCTGCAGACACTCGCGACTGGTTTCGAGCAGGATCGGAAAGGAGGGGTACTTCGCCGCAACTGCCAGCAGGTCGGCGGCGCGTTGACGTTGCTGCCACAACGGAGTCCGCTGATCGGGACGCCGACGCGGCAACAGCAGGGCCCGCGCCGCACATTCACGGAATCGCGCTGCAAAGAGTGCCGTTTGCGGAACTGCCGCCACGAGTGCATCGGTGATGTCGTCGGGGTCGATCAGAAGTTCCTCGACGGGAATCCGATCGACTGCCTCGGGTAGGCGGAGCACGATGCCATCGTCTCCCCACATCGTCTCTACGGGGATGCCGAGACGTTCGAGCAGTCGTCGCTCCAGTGCAATGGCCCACGGCGCGTGCACCGGTGTTCCGAACGGCGAATGGATACAGACGCGCCAGTCTCCGATCTCGTCACGGAACCGCTCGATCACGATCGTGCGATCATCGGGCAGGGTGCCGGTGGCCTCGACTTGTTCATCGACGTAGGCCAACAGGTTTCGTGCCGCCAACGGATCCAGACAATGTCGGGTCGTGAGGGTACGTTCCGCCCCCGTGAGTCCCGTGTCGTCGCGACCAGGCGATTGCACCTGTTCGTCCCGAATCGTGCGCAGGAACTGGCCGACGGCGCGACCGAGTTCGAGCGGACGTCCCAATCGGTCTCCGTGCCAAAACGGCATCTTGCCCGGTTCGCCCGGTGCGGGAATCACGATTACCCGATCGAACGAGACGTCCTCGATGCGCCAGGTGGATGCGCCGAGGACGAACGTCTCGCCGGGTCGCGTCTCGTAGACCATCTCCTCGTCCAACTCACCCACTCGCGTGCCATCGGGAAGGAACACGCCGAACATGCCACGATCGGGAATCGTCCCACCGTTGGTGACCGCCAGTCGTTGCGCACCGTCGCGCGCCCGCAAGGTGTCGGCGATGCGATCCCAGACGATGCGTGGTTTCAAGTCACGGAACTCCTCGCTCGGGTAACGACCCGACAGAAGGTCGAGCACGTTGTTGCGCACCTCGTCGGAAAGTTCGGCGAAGTTGGCGCAACGTCGAATCATTTCGGTGAGTGATGCCACCGTGCAGTCGGGGTGCATCGCCACGTGGGCGACGATGTGTTGAGCCAACACATCCAGTGGATTGCGCAGGTAGCGGGTCGATTCGATTTCTGCGTCCATCATGCGCTGAGCAACGACGGCCACCTCGAGCAAATCGTGCCGGTGCTTCGGGAAGACCTTTCCACGACTCGCCTCACCGACGCTGTGCCCTGCCCGTCCGATTCGCTGCAAACCGCGACTCACCGCTCCCGGCGATTCCACTTGGATGACGAGATCGACGGCTCCCATGTCGATGCCGAGTTCGAGGCTGCTCGTGGCCACGATGGCACGCAACTGACCGCGCTTGAGTTGATCTTCGATCACGATGCGCTGCTCTCGTGCCAACGAACCGTGATGCGCCTTCACGTACTCCCCGTCACCAAGACCCAGATCGACGGCCAGTTCGTTGAGTTGCGCCGCGAGTCGTTCTGCGCCGCGTCGTGCGTTGCAAAAGATGATGGTGCTTCGATGCTGCTGAACGAGGTCGAGAATGCGGGGCGTGATGCTCGGCCAGATGCTGGTTCGTCGCTCGACGGCAGCCGCGGTGGCCGGACCGCTGCGCAGCTCCTGGGTGACCTTGCCAATTTCACCCATGTCCTCGACGGGAACGACGACCTCGATTTCCATCGCCTTTCTCGCTCCCGCATCGACGATTGCCACCGGTCGCGGACTCCCCTCGTGGAATCCACCGAGGAATCGCGCCACCTCCTCCAACGGCCGTTGAGTGGCGGACAAACCGATTCGCTGCGGGCTGCGTGCCGTGAGTTGCTCCAAACGCTCCAGTGACAGTGCGAGGTGCGCGCCACGCTTGGTTGCGGCGACCGCGTGGATCTCGTCGATGATGATCGTGTCGACGTTGGCCAGCGTCGTACGCGCCGACGACGTGAGCATGAGATACAAGCTCTCCGGAGTGGTGATGAGGATGTCGGGTGGGTTGCGCAACATTCGTTGGCGGTCTCGCGCACTCGTGTCGCCCGTGCGCATGGCGACCAACGGCTCACGAAATGGTTCGCCCAGGCGCTCGGCAGCATGACGTATTCCCACGATCGGAGAACGGAGGTTCTTTTCCACGTCGAAGGCAAGCGCACGCAACGGCGAGATGTACAGCACCCTGGTTGCGGAGGACTCCTCGACGTTGCGCGACACCAAGCGATCGATCGCCACCAGGAACGCCGCCAACGTCTTGCCGCTACCCGTCGGCGCGGCAATGAGCGTGTGTTCGCCGGTGGTGATGTGTGCAAAGCCCCGCTCCTGTGCCGCAGTGGCGGCCGGAAACGTGGTGGTGAACCACGCGCGAACGGCGGGAGAGAATCGATCGAGAACCGACGCAGTGGCCACCGCCGAAGAGTACCCACTCGGTGTGGAGATGGGTACGCTGAGCGCCATGCCAGTGGCTGGGGAACACCATCCAGCGTTCGAGGAGTACTGCGAATGCATCTTCGAAATGCGTGAGGACAACGCAGAAATCATCCAGGCGCGCCTCGCCGAACGCCTCGGCGTGTCGCGAGCCTCGGTGTCGGAGATGGTCAAACGAATGGAGTCGTCCGGACTCCTCCAGGTGGACTCCACGCATCTCGCGCTCACCGCCGCCGGCGAAGAACTCGCCAATCGCATCGTGCGACGACATCGTCTGGCGGAACGCTTCCTCACCGACGTGATCGGTCTCCCCTGGGCACGCGCTCATCACGAGGCGTGCAAGTGGGAACATGTCATCAGCGAGGACGTCGAGCACGGGCTGGCCAGGTTGCTCGGCAATCCGTCCACCTGTCCGCACGGGAACCCGATTCCCGGCGCGGCAACGACCGGCATCATGGTTACTCCTCTGGGTCAGGTGGCGATCGGAACCCGATTCACCCTGGTGCGCATCCCCGAGGAAGTGGAGGAACGCGACGGTGCGCTCGACGAACTCGAGTTGCACCAGATCCTGCCGGGAATGCAGTGCACCGTCCGTGAGCGAACGCGGGACGCGACTCGTCTCACCGTTCACGACGTCGTCGACCGAGATGCCACGCTCGACCAGTTCGTCGGAGCGCGGCTCCTCGTCACGCTCTGACCCACCCATGAGCGGTCGAGTCAATCTGCGACGAATCGTCACCACGCCCGTGGTCGGACCGTATATCGCATTCGCTGTCGTGCAGTCGCTCGTGCTCGGAGGCTGCGCCACCGAGGTCATCCAACTCGACTCCACGGCAACCACCGTGGAGTCACCGGCGGAATCCGCCGCGGTCGAACTCTCTTCGGCAACCCTCGCGGAGCTCACCGTCGTACTGCGCGACGAGGTTGCGTTGCTCGGTCGCGCGGTATTCGACGGCGAACGAGACGAGGCACGATTGCACCTGGAGCGGATCGATCTCGCGTGGGAATTCGCCGAGCCACTCATCGTGGCTCAGTACGGCGAACTTGCCGTCCAAATCACCTACGACCTGCGACGAGTGCTAGAACTTGCGCGCAGCGCCGTGGAGCGAAACCGTCCCGCCGATGCCGACAAGGCCACGGCCTTCCTCCGACTCGCCCTGCAGTCGCTCGACGCCTGACCGTGGCGTCGCGCAACACCGTCTAGACGCGCAACTCTGTCGGCAGCTCCCGTGAGTGCACCACGACGAGTCGCTGCGTCGATCGCGTGAGTGCCACGTACAAACCTCGCGGGCCGGAGTCCGACGACTCGTACACGTCGGTCGGTTCGACGACCACACAACCGTCCATCTCCAGACCTTTCACCAGACTCACCGGCACGAGCGTGAGCGTCGCTTCGAGACCCGACGCCCCGGCGCGCCCGAACGGCACGCCGTTGTCGACGAGCGCGGCCGACATCTCATCGAGCAAGTCGTCGGGGCACACGACGCCCACCCGGCCATCAGAAAGGAGAGTGACGAGATCGGACGCCTCCTTGGCAACGGAGCGGGCGAGTTCCTCGCGATTGCACCGCACGACTCGCGGCTCTGCATCACCCTCACGCACTGCGGTTGGCGGAGTCTGTCGGGGAGCAGCGGTGGGGAGCAGCCTGCCAGCGAATTCCATGATCTGCCGCGGAATGCGATAGCCGACCGACAACGTGGCGACGCTTGCGTCCCGGTTCTTGGGCAGCAATGCCAGGACATCGCTCCAGTCCCCGGGGGCGAACGGCCCCGTTGCTTGGGCGATGTCGCCGACGACGGTCATCGCACCGTTCAACGATCGCCGACCCAACATGCGCAACTGCATCGGTGTGAGGTCCTGCACTTCGTCGACGACGATATGTCCGTACGTTTCGATGTCGTCCGATTCGTCCACGACCCCGCCCTTGCGTGGCTTCGGACCGAGCAGGTGTCGGACCTCGTCGAGCAAAGCGACATCGGCATCGCTGAATGTTGCCGTCTCCAACGATTCCGCCCGCGGACGGTACAACGAATCGATTTCGTCGTCACGAAGGATTCCCTTACCCGCCACCTTGAGGAGCGCCTTGGAGCCGAACAGGTCCCGCAACAATTCCGCCGGACCCAACGACGGCCACACACGGAACACGAGGGCCCGGAACTCGGGAATCTCCCGCAATCGCGCTCGCGCACTGGCCAACGTGTATTCGGCGTCTCGCATGCTGGGCATGAGCATGGCGACGAGTTCTCCCTCGACCGCGCGACACAGTTCGTTGTGGCGACGCGAACGTCGTTGTGCTTCCTTCACCACTCGTGCGGTCTCGGTGGGGCCGAGTCGCAGGAAACCGCCACCGAACGGCAATTCGAACGGCTCCTTGAGGGCTCGCTGCCGCGCCCGAATGGCGCGCTGTAGCACGTCGACCATGCGCAGGTCACCCTTTACCCGACGAGCCAACGGATTCTCGACGGCGCCGTACGCCACATCGTTCACGAGATCTGCCAACACCGCTTCACGCACCCCCGACTCACCCAACGACGGCAGCACCCGTTCGATGTATCGCAGGAAGACGCGATTCGGTCCGACGACGAGCACGCCCTGGTCGGCCAACGGGAACCGGTAGGTGTAC
>SXPW01000046.1 GCA_005793785.1 Actinomycetota bacterium
CACCTACTCGCAGTGTCCGCGCTCGTCATGGAACACGGGGGTGATGAGATACAAACGGCGGCCGGCCTCCTGCACGACGTCCTCGAGGACACGAAGATCCCTGCGACGGAGTTGGTCGAACTGCTCCAAACCCGTGGAGTCTCCCATCACGAAGCCCGTGCGGTCGTCGACATCGTCGAGGCCACGACCGACGGCACGCTGGACGCCGCCCGCGATGACCAAGACTGGCCAGCGCGCAAGAGAACGTACCTCGATGCCCTGCGAAGCAAGCCCCGCTCACATCCGGCGCTGCTCGTTTCCCTTGCCGACAAGGTACACAACATCGAATCCACCCGCGATGACGTCCGTAGTCGGTCCACCATCGCGTTCTATGACCAACCTTGGTTCAATGCCAAGGCACCCGAACAAAAGTGGTACTACCAATCGCTCGCCCGCATCTTCCGCGAAAAACTCGACGGAGAATCGAAAGTGGCCCGTCTGTTGAATCGGCTGGAGAGCGCCGTCCACGAAGTCTTCTCCGGCGTCCCCGACACCGTCAAGCCCGAACTGATCGAACGACCATGACCGAAATCGACCTCACCGAAACCAACATGGCGCGAACACGCCGTAACCGAATGCAGACACGACTGGCCAAATACGTTCGTGAAGGTCGCGAGTTCGTTACCGTGATCGCCCACGAACAAACCTGGATCCTCCCCGATCGAGTGACCGGCTCCGATGTCTCGGCAGATCCACCGTACGTTCAGTTCGCTTGGCGCGACGACCTTCGACTACAGGTTGAGATTCAGGGTGACACCTACCGAGGTGAACCGTATTCCGCCATTCAACGGCGCATGATGCTCAGACTCGGCTATGTCGAGCCGTTCGAACTCGGACCGGACTTCGGCAATTGGATTCTGTTTCGTGAGGGAGAGGGATGTCACCCCGATTCGGTGGCGTCACTGATGATCGACTCGATGCGGCAGGTGTTCGGCGCACATTTCCACGACATCCAGTGTTGCCTGAGTCATGGGATGACGCATTGGCAGTACGAGTGGTCGGTGTCGCCCGGCAAGCGTGACATCGAAGGCGAGTTTCGTAGCCGCTTCACCTCCAACTAGTCGACCGATGCGCTCGGGACGACTCCGCACCGTGCACGAGCACGGCTTCACCGTTAGGGTCGCTGGCGTGTCAGCGCTACACCACGCTCTTCAAACGATGCACGAACAACTGTGGGACGACGAGCAGGGCATGGTCCGGCTTTACGGTTTGCATCTCGTTCGCGAAACTGCGCTCGGTGCGTTCCTTGATTTGGAGCTCGGCAATGTTGCGCGCGCCGAACGTGCACTCCATGCGGTACTCCAACATCAGTACCCCCTGAATGCCGATGCGCGCTGGGCCGGAACCTTCAAGACCCATGCAGCGCAGGCGGCGGCGGGAACGGTGGATTCCGACGGACGAACGCGCGACCAGGAGTGGCGCGACTTCGACCCCAATTGGCGGCAGTTCCTCGGCGTCATCCTCTGGATTACCGAGCGCCTCTACGGACACGTACTCGACGACGACCTCCGCACGGAGATGAACGTCGCCGCGACGCTCGCCGCACGAAGCGAGCCCGTCGAACGAATTGACCCGAGGTACACGAACATCGCACTCATGCAGGCGTGGCTGGCCGAGCGTTGCTCCGTCCAATCGGAACTCGGCTCGGCTGTGGGCGAGCAGATTGCGGCAGATGGCGACATTTCCGAGTACAACTCCCCGACCTATGACGCAATCTCGCTCTTTGCCGGCTGCCTCCTTACCGATTTCTCGACGACCGATTCCCTCCGCGGTCTTGGGAGCCAGGTGGTCGAATGCATCACCTCGCGACTCACGAAGATCTGGCACCCCTCGTTCGCGCTGCAAGCCGGGCCGTATTCACGCGCCTACGGCATCGACCCACGCACCTACGTCTCGCTGATGGCGGTGTTGATGGCCGCCATCGACGTTCCAGCTGCCGGGCCGACGCATCTCGATGACCGCACCACACACGTGCACGACTTGTACTTCCTTCCGATCTTCACCCGTATGTGCGGTGGGTTGCGCGGGCGACTCAATCCCACGCAGGTCGACCAACCGCGTCGGCACGTCCAGCGATTCGGTGGGACCCTGGCCACCTCCATCTTGGAACCTCATCTCATGGTCGGCTTCGAACATGGCCGGCGCAATCGATTCGCGCTGGATCAATACGCACCCTTCACCCTCTACTCCGGTGACCGCCATCTCGGTGTGCGAACTCGGCCCGACACGGCGTGGGTCGACGTCCGCGAGGTGGGTCGGCACGTCTATGAGATCTCGACCGCTCGGCGTACCGGCCCGCACGTTCATCACGACACCGCTGCCCTGACGATTACCGCTTCGCATCCGCCGATCATGAACGACAACGAACTGCTATTCGGTGATGTAACGCTGCAATTCCCGGGAATCACCGTCGAGGTTCGTCTGGCGCGCCCGTAGTGCGTAGGACCGTGCGGTGTGTGCGGCGTCAGTGGATGATCTTGGAGATCGGCAGTTCGAGGATGTCGGTGGCCCCAGCATCCTTCAGTGCCGGAATGACCGTGTTGACGGTGCGCTTCTCCACCACCGACTCAACGGCCCAATCACCGGAAGCGAGTTTGGCCACCGTCGGCGACTTCGCCGACGGCAACACCTTGAGCACCGCGGCATAGCACGCATCACTCACGTTGAGTTTTACCAGCACCTTCCCGCGCGCTTCGAGCGAACCTTCGAGCAACGTCAGCAACTGTTGCATCGCGTGGCGTTTGGTGGGGTCGGCGTACGCCGCAGGGTTGGCGATCAATTCCGTGTGGCTGGTGAGGATGGTGTCGATGATGCGCAAGCCGGCGGCGCGCAATGCGCGGCCCGTCTCGGTGAGGTCCACGACACAATCGGCGATGTCCGGCACCTTCGCCTCGCTCGCGCCGTACGACAAACGAACGTCGGCATCGATACCTCGTTCGGCAAAGAAGGCCTTGGTCAATCGCGGGTACTCACTCGTGACGCGGACCCCCTTCGGCAAATCCTGCACCTTCTCGAACGCGGAATCCTGCGCCACCGCGACCACGATTCGCACGGGGTCGCTCGTTGCCTTGGAGTAGTTGAGTTTGCCGAGCGACTGCACGGTGCTGGACGTCTCCTCGATCCAGTCGCGACCCGTGATTCCGATGTCGAAGAGTCCCTCCGCCACGTAGGTCGGAATTTCCTGCGGTCGCAGGATGCGCACCTCGGCGATGCGCGGGTCGGCAATCGACGCTCGGTAGTCCACCTGCGATGATCGCTTCACCGTAAGGTCGGCGGCGTCGAACAAATCGAACGTGGCCGACTCGAGCGAGCCCTTGGGCAAGACGAGCCGCAACATGGGATGCTCAGGCTAACGACGTTGGTAGTCGCGTTCCGCGTGCCCAATCGGCGGCCGACATCGGTAACTTGCCTTCTGGCTGCACCGTCGCCAATAGCACGGGTGCATCGGCACACATCACCAGAACACCGTCGCGATTGGCGTCGAGCACCGTGCCCGGCGTGACTCGGGTGACTGGTGTGCTGGATGTTGCAGATGCGACCACGCTCGCGGGCGCGTTGGTAGGTGCCTCCGCGGCGCGCACCACACGGATTCGTCGGTCGGCGAGCACGAACCAGGCGTTCTCCAACCGAGTCTTGGCCACCACGGTTCTTGCGGGTTCGGTGAAGTGAATCTGCAGTTCACCTGGAGCGATCTTCGGGGCGTGCACCACCGTGCCGGATTGCGGCTCGCCTCGACCACAGCCTTGCGTGACAGCCCGCACCAGCGGCGCGATGGAGGCTTCGACCAGTTCATTGCGCAACGTGGTGAGGGTGTGATCGACGCGAACCGACACGGGGACCCGGGCGAATACCTCACCCTCGTCCAACCCTTCCTCGACGCGCATGATGCAGACACCGGTCCGTGCGTCACCCTCGAGTAGCGCCCGTTCCACCGGCGCTGCACCACGCCAGCGTGGCAGCAGTGAAAAGTGGACGTTGATCATCGCGATACGGGTCAACACGGAGACAGGAATGATCCGTCCGTACGCCACCACGACACCGAGATCGGCCCCGACGGAGGTGGCGTCCATCAAGTCGTGACTCACGGGGATACCGAGGGCGATTGCCGCCGCCTTGACCGGGCTCGGCGAGACCGTCGAACCGCGTCCGCGTCGTTTGTCGGCGCGGGTGATCACCAGCGCAACCTCCACTCCCGCTGCTACGAGAGCCTCCAAGGGACGAACGGCGATCTCCGGTGTCCCGAGGTACACCACGCGTCGAGCGGCACCGGTGGGTAGCGCGGCGAGGACGGTCACGTGGCGCGATTCTGCGTCACACCAACTTGAGATGGAACGGCTCGGCGTCCTTGGGTTGGTGTTCTCGCGCGCGGTACAGCGTGACGGCCTTCTTGCGTTGGTCGGTGGTCATCCGATCGAACATCAGCACTCCATTGAGGTGGTCCACCTCATGCTGGAAGAGTCGCGCCAACAACTCGTCTGCCTCGAATTCGACGGGGTTGCCGTCGAGGTCGATTCCCTTCACCAACACCTGTTTGGGGCGGAGCATTTCGACGTACAAACCCGGGATCGAAAGGCAACCTTCGTCATACACCCATTCGCCGCTCGATTCGACGATTTGGGGATTGAGGATCACCTTGCGCTCCTCGGCAATGTCGTACACGAACACCTGTCGCTGCACACCGATCTGGGTCGCCGCGAGGCCGAGTCCGGGGGCCTTGTACATCACGTCGAACATTTCCTCGGTCAATCGCACCAATTTTTCGTCGATATTGGCCACCGGTTCGGCAACCGTCTTCAAGACGGGGTCGCCGAAGGTGCGAATTTCGTACGTCACGCTGTGCAAGGCTACCGATGGCGATGACGACGTCGGATCACTACTTCTCAGAAAAGCAGGTGTCTCCCAGCACGCCGACGACGTACGCAGTGAACGTTCGCAAGTTGCAACTGACCCTCGCTGGTGATCGCGGGGTATTCAACCACGGAGAGCTCGACTGGGGCACGCGCGTGTTGCTGGAGAATGCGCCGTTGCCATCGGGCGGCGAGCTCCTTGATCTGGGTTGCGGCGGCGGGGCGATCGCCGCAGCTCTCGCCACGCTGCGACCCGATGCCCACGTGTGGGCGGTGGATGTCAACGAACGCGCTCGCGACGTGGCACGGCGGACGATGACGCTGAATTCCCTGACCAACGTCACGGTGGCGGCGCCCGACGAAGTTCCCGCCGAACTCGTCTTCGACGCGATCTGGTCGAACCCGCCGATTCGCATCGGGAAGTCCGAGCTGCACGATCTACTCGATCGCTGGTTGGCGCGACTCTCATCGAACGGATGTGCCGACCTCGTGGTGCACAAGAACCTGGGATCCGATTCGCTTGCCACCTGGCTGAGTGGTCGTGGGTACGAGGTGGTGCGACACGCCAGCAAACAGGGTTACCGTATCCTCCATGTGACTCCCCCGCCTCACTTCTGACCGACCCGCGTCGAAATCCGACGTGACCTTGCTCTCCTCACGCGCGGGGCGGATCGACTGCAATCCGAACTCGCTCCTTGGGGCGATCGACCTCGGTCAACGCGTTACTCAAGTCATCCCACGAAGTGGCCCGAACGAGGACTCGTTCCTCTTCCACCGCCACCTGGACGAGCAACGAAGTTGACAGGGTCTCGGCCATGTGCTTGGCCCCCTTGCCGGAAATCTCGGCAAGGGCACCAAATGGCGGCAACGACAACCGCCGGCGGCGCTCGGTTTCCGCCTCGACATGATTCCCCAGGTCACCAACGGCAAGTCCCACCAGCACCTCGTGGGTAGGAACGGATGTCTGCACCAAGACCTGCCCGGAGATGTCATTGGTGCGGGCGACGAGTCGCGCACCATGAACGAGGAGATCGAGCGCCTGCTCGCTCGACCGAAAGCGCGGTGCCAGGAGTTCGGAATCGATGTCGAGGAACACCACGACGTCCGCCCTCTCCACGCGATGCAACAC
>SXPW01000047.1 GCA_005793785.1 Actinomycetota bacterium
CTGCCATTTCGCCACTCGCCCGAGTGAATCGCTCCCACGCTAGCGAGGCCGCAGAAGTCCCGTCACGGTGGGTCGCGCATGCCCCGAGCCGACGAGAACGTACACCAACAGCACCGACGCTAGTACGAGAGATCCCGCTGCAAGCAGATGAAACCCGATGGCGCGACGAACGAATCCTGAAGCGAACCCGGCAAGCCCTCCGCAGAAGCTCATCAGCAAATCTGCCGTTCCTTGAACTCGGACCCTGACGGACTCGTGCACGGACTCAACGAGCAAACTCGATCCACCGATCAAGCCGAAGTTCCATCCAACACCCAACAACCACAGCGATGGAAACAGCATCACCTGACCCTCTCCCGATACCGATGAGAGCACACTGGCCACCACGAGCAACACCGCGGCTACGACGATGGCGCTCACTCGGCCGAATCGATCCGAATACCTTCCGACGAGCGGACTGAATGCAAACATTCCAGCGATATGCAGCGACACCACGTACGGTGACACGTTCTCGTGCCCGTGCAATCTCAGATGTACGGGCGTCATCGTCATCACGGCGACCATCGTCGCCTGGGAAATCACCATCGCCGACAGGGCAAGTCGACCCTCACCAGTGGCGGCAATGTGATGGAACGCCGCGCGGAGACCAAGACGTGAAGGTGGAGCGAGGGTGCCGCCGCTCAACACGAGTGGATCGGGACGAAGTCGAATGGAAGTATTCAGCGCGGCCAGCGACAGGAACACCGACGAGGCCAGCCACGGCCCGCTGTACGTCGAGAGATCAAACCACGATTCCCCCGCCCATTGGAATGGTCGAATGAGCAGAGGACCGAACACGGCGCCGAACGTGGAGGCGAACACCACCTGACTCATGGCGGTCGACCGTTCGGCGGGTTCGGCAAGGTCGGTTGCCGCGTATCGAGCGAGAAGATTCGCCGCCTGACCGTTGCCGAAGAGGAACAACCCAACGAGAAACCACTGCAGTGATGAGGCTTCCACTCCAACCACCGCAATCACACCACCGAGTGCCGCAAGGAGGTATCCGGTGCGAAGACCGCCCCTTCGGCCGCGACAAATCATCATTCGCGCCAGCACTTGGGACATGAAGGCCGTTCCCATCGTGACCGTAGCGGTGGCGATGCCCCCGAACGGAGTGTCGCTACCGAGGATGTCCTGCACGACGAATGCGCCGATCGTGACCGATGAACCGAGAGCAGCGGCACCAACGATCTGCCCGACGATGAGTACTCGCAATACGCGGTGCTGTACCTGCGCACGATCGACCGGCGACAATTCACGTGCAGCACGTTCATCGCGATCGTGTTGTCGCTCGCTTCGCACCATAGGTGACGCTAGATGACGACGACCCCAGCCGTACACTGAAAGCGTGGCGTTACGCGTGTACGACTCGACGATTCGCCCCATCGAGATGGGTCGGCGACTCCTCGGTGTCGTCGATTCCCAGGCTGCAGAGGACACCCGCAGCATTCCCCACGCCTACACCGTGCTCCTGCATCCGAGTGATCGTGCCGCCTTCGACGATGTGGAGCGGGACCTCGCCAGGGAACTCGCCGAGGCGGTCACCCAACACAGTGAACGCGAGTCCTACCGTCTCGCCGAGCCGGTCATCGTGGTGTTGAAGAGCAATCCCGAAGTCAAACCCGGGAACATCTCGATCGTGCCCTCGGTGGTCCTGACGACCGAACAGCCCGTGACGCCCGGCCCAAGAGGCAGTGAACCCGTCGTCGTGACGCCGCTTACGACGACGACCATGCCGTCCACCGAAATCATCACGTCGGCGATCGTCCTGGCAGACGGAACACGTCACGTACTCGATACCGAGCGAGTCGTCATCGGGAGACAAAGTGGTTGCACCATCACGATTCGTGACACCAATGTGAGCCGTGAGCACGTACAACTCCGACGACGGCCGAACGGCTGGACGGTTCGCGACCTCGGCAGCACGAACGGCACCAAATTGAACGGAGTTCGGGTAGAAGGCGAACAATTGTTGGCCAATGGCGACACCATCATGCTCGGTGCGATCAAGGTGACCTTCGAGATTTCGTGACGGATTTCGTTCGGGTGAATTGCTCGTGAAGTTGGCGTGGGGTGCGGCCACGCACGTGGGCATGCTCCGTCAACAAAACGAGGACGCGTTCGTAGCCGACCAACACGTCTTCGTCGTCGCAGACGGAATGGGCGGTCACAATGCCGGCGAAGTCGCCAGTGCCCTGGCTACCGCGGGCATGCGGGCGGCGGCGGCGGACGGCTTCAACTCGGTGGAAGCAGTGGTCACGGCCATCAACGCCGCCAATACCTCGATTCACGAAGCCAGCGGCGGTCCAAGCGAGCAACGTGGAATGGGAACGACGCTCACCGCCCTGGCACCGCTGCCGGCAACTGATACAGAACCTCAGCGAGTCGTCGTTGCCAACGTCGGGGACTCACGGGTGTACTTGCTACGCGGAGGTGAACTCAAACAGGTGAGCGCCGACCACTCGTACGTTCAGGAATTGCTCAGTGAGGGTCTCATTACGTCAGCTGAAGCACGGGAGCATCCCCGCCGCAACATCGTGACGCGCGCTCTGGGAATCGAGGGTGACGTCAACGCCGACTCGTGGGTGGTGCCGATGGTGGTCGGTGATCGATACGTATTGTGCAGCGACGGATTGGTCGACGAGGTCGAGGACGAGCACATTCAGTTGATACTTCGCTCTACTCCGGATCCTCAACGGGCAGCCGATCAACTGGTGAACACTGCGAACTCCAACGGCGGACGAGACAACGTGACGGTCGTCGTCGTCGACATCGTTGACGACACCACGGTTCCGGCGGTGTTGCCGACGGAGTCGTCGATTACCGAGACTCCCCGCACCCGATTCCGATTCTTTGTGGCAGCCGCCGTCATCCTCACCCTGATACTCGGTGGACTCATCGGTCTCGGTTCGTATGCCCGCGGCGGCTACCACGTGGGCTTCATCGGCGACGGGGAGACCTCGCATCTCGCGGTGTTCAAGGGTCGCCCGCGCACCATCCTGTGGTTCAAACCAACCATCGCACTGGACAGTGGTGTCGAACGTAACGATGTGTTTCCCGCGCTCGCCGAGGACATCGACACGAATCCCGAGTACCCCTCGTTGGCGCGCGCCGAGTCCTACGTCAACTCCATTCGATCCGTCGTCGAGGCACGAATGGATGGTGGCGACTCATGAGCGAGCCAATCGTCATCAATGGCCGATACGAATTGGGGCGTCGCATCGGCCGTGGCGGCATGGCCGAAGTGTTCGTCGCACGGGATCGATTGCTCGATCGTCCAGTCGCCGTCAAGATCCTGTTCGCCGAATACGCGAAGGATCCGCTATTCGTCGAGCGATTTCGCCGTGAGGCAATGTCGGCAGCGTCCCTCAATCACCCCAACATCGTCGGGGTGTACGACTGGGGCCAGGTCGATACCACCTACTACATCGCCATGGAATACGTGCAGGGTCGCACCCTCGCCGACATCCTGCAAAAACACGAACGACTGAGCGTGCTCCAAGCCTGCGACATCGCGCTCGACATCGCCGCTGCCCTCTCATCCGCCCATGCGGCAGGGGTCGCACATCGCGACATCAAACCAGCGAACGTCATCGTGAGTGCCACGGGACATGTCAAGGTCGCCGATTTCGGGATCGCACGGGCCATTGGTGCCGCCATCGAGCAAGGGCTCACCCAAACCGGCGCGGTCATGGGTACCGCCACCTATTTCTCACCCGAGCAGGCACAGGGTGCTCAGCCCGACCCACGCTCGGACCTGTACTCCCTCGGCGTCATCATGTACGAAATGCTCGCTGGTGAGCCTCCATTCACCGGTGAAAATGCCATCGCCATCGCGTACAAGCAGGTGCATGACGTTCCACTTCCGCTGCGCAGCAAGAATCCCGAGGTGTCACCCGCATTCAGCGCCATCGTGATGAAATGCTTGACGAAGGATCCCCAACGCCGATATCCCACCGCCCTTGCGCTCGCCGACGACCTGCGACGGTTCGTGGACGGCAAGGAAGTGTTGGCTTTGCTCGAAGAACAGTCCGCGGTGGCAGAGGCTGGCGCTACCACCCAGTTACCCGTCGTCGGCGATCGAACCACCGATGACTCCCACGACACCCAACCCACCACGGTGTTGCCGTCCACGAGGGGACGTGGACCCACTGGTCCCTCGCGTGCTGCCGACTACCCGCCGTACGACGAAGTCGTACCACGCCGAACCGCAATATGGCTCTTTGGCTCCGTTGTCTCGATCATCGCACTCGTCGCAGTTGCCATCTTCGGATTCCGCGCTCTCACCGACGAGAACGCCGGCGCCAACATCGCCGTTCCGAACGTCATCGGACTGAACATCGAGGAGGCCAAAAGTCTGTTGATCGACCTCGGCCTCACACCGATCGAGGACCCGAGGGTTCGGGAGAACGCGAGCAACGACATCGTCTACGAGCAGACACCAGCGGCCGACACCATGGCTCGTCAGGGTGAGAACGTGGTGTTGGTGTACAACCCCGGATTCGTCCCGGTCGTCGTGCCGAACCTGATTGGACTCTCCGTTGAGGAGGCCACCAACGTGTTGAAACAAGCGGGTCTGCGACTCGTCGTCGACAAATTCGTTGCATCACCGGACATTCCTGCCAACCAGATCCTCTTGCAAACTCCAACTGCCGGACTAGGCGCCCGACCAAATTCGATCGTGACGGTAGATGTCGCTGGCGGCAACAACACCGTCCGCATTCCGGATGTCACTGGTGATGAACAAGCAGCCGCCACGAAATTGTTGTCGGCGATGCCGCTCAATCTTGTGGTGACGATCGTGGCAGAAGCGAGTGATGTCATCGAAACGGGTCGTGTGATACGTAGCGAGCCACTTGGTGATACGGCCGTGCCGCCGGGAAGCGCCATAACGCTCTACGTGTCCTCCGGCAAAGTAACGGTTACGGTACCCAACGTCGTCGGTCAGGACGCCACGACGAGTGCTGCTCAACTCACCTCGCTTGGTTTCGTCGTCACGCTGACCGAGCAAATCCTGTCCCCGGGAGATTCGCTCAGCGGCAAGGTGCTCGCACAAAGCATCGTGGGCGGAACTCCATCTCCCGCTGGTGCCGAAATTACGCTCACCGTCGGACGGGCAGATACCGCAACCACGCTCCCCTGACGATCGTCTGAGGTGGTGCGAATTCGTTCGGCATCAGGCCGCGCTCGAGATGAAGTTCCTCAACATCACGTGTCCGTGCTGCGTGAGGATGCTCTCGGGGTGAAACTGCACTCCTTCGATGGCGTGTTCGCGATGTCGGATTCCCATGATCGTGCCGTCATCGGTGGTTGCGGTTGCGACGAGATCGACCGGTAGCGACGCAGGGTCGATGACCAGCGAGTGGTACCGCGTCACTTGGATTGGTGATTCCACGCCACTGAACATTCCGGCACCATCGTGGGTGATGACTGAGGTCTTTCCGTGGCGAAGTTCCGGTGCACGCACCACCGCCGCACCGAACACGTGACCGATTGCCTGATGTCCGAGACATACACCGAAAAGTGGTACTCGTCCGATGCTGGCGCGAATGAGGTCGCAGGTGACACCCGCATCTTCTGGTCTCCCGGGTCCAGGTGAAAGGAGGATTGCGTCGCAGCGCAGTGACATGAGTTCGTCAACGTCGTGGGAATCGTTGCGCACCACGACGGGTTCGGCGCCAAGTTCTCCGAGATACTGCACGAGGTTGTAGACGAAACTGTCGTAGTTGTCCACCACGAGGATTCGCCGAGTCTTCACTCACCCAGCCTGCCAACGCCCTCAGGAAGATGCACCGTGTTCGACCTCTACACTGAGAGACACCATGGCGCCAAAGAAACGACATACCGGCGGGCGCACCACCCCACCTGCGAGCACTCGTTACACGCCGCCCGTTCCCATCACCGTGAAAGAGAGTCCACGGTGGGTTCCCGTGTTGATGTTCGCCCTGCTCGGCGTCGGTGCGTTGGTGATCCTGTTTTACTACCTTGGTTTCGTTCCCGGAGGTAGGAGTAACTGGTACCTGTTCGGTGGTTTGTCGATGGTGCTCGGCGGGTTGTTCACCGCCACCAAGTACCGCTAACTCGTCTCACTCCACGGGAGCGACGAGCTCCATGTCCTCCAGACAGTGGCGGGGCGGTGGCGGATCTTGGTCCGGAGCCATGGTGAGTCGCAATTCCACTCCGCACACTGCACAGCGGTACCGAAGGTTGATACGGCGCATCTCCCCCGAGGGGGGCGGTGGTGGTAGTGAACTCGTCATGCTGCGCAACATGCCGAGTCCGACCTTCCAGATGAACCACACGAGTGCCAGCCCGACCGCCACCCAGACGATCGTGCCGAACATGTTCGGTTGTTGTCGGGGCTAGAGCCGTTCGATGATGAACGCGTTGGCCAAGCCACCGCCCTCACACATCGTCTGGAGACCGTAACGACCTCCAGTGCGCTCCAACTCGTTGAGCAACGTGCAGGTGAGTCGTGCACCAGACGCACCGAGCGGATGACCGAGCGCTATTGCGCCACCGTTGACGTTGACCTTCTCCATGTCGGGGTGCATTTCCTTGGCCCATGCCAGCACGACGGCGGCGAACGCCTCGTTGATCTCCACGAGATCGATGTCGTCCATCGTCAGTTTTGCGCGCTCGAGCACCTTCTTGGTTGCCGGAATCGGTGCGGTCAACATGTAGCGGGGATTCTCCGCCGCGAGCGCGAAGCTCACGAATCGTGCCCGTGGCTTGAGGCCGAGTTTCTTGGCCTTCTCCTCGCTCATGATCAAGAGCGCGGAGGAACCGTCGGTGATCTGGGACGAGTTACCCGCCGTCACCTTGCCGCCCTCCTCTGCCGGGCGGAACGATGGCTTCAAGGACGACAACTTTTCGAGGGATGTTTCGCGGATTCCCTCGTCGGTGTTCATCAGCACACCCTCGGCGTCAAGGACGGGGATGATCTCATTCTGGAAACGACCTTCCTTGGTTGCACGCGCGGCGTAATGCTGTGAGCGCAGACCGAACGCGTCGAGGTCCTCACGGGACAACTTCCACTTTTCTGCGATGAGTTCGGCAGAAACTCCCTGATTGACGAGTCCGCCTTCTGCCTTGTAGCGCTCCTGAACGCGCTGACCCATCGGGTATCCGAACTTTCCTTCGGCGATGGAGGAACCCATCGGAACTCGCGTCATGACCTCGACACCGTTGGCGACGACGGCATCGTATGCGCCTGCGATCACTCCTTGGGCCGCGAAGTGTGCCGCTTGCTGACTGGATCCGCATTGGCGATCCACCGTGGTGCCGGGAACCGACTCGGGCCATCCGGCGGCCAGCACGGCGTTGCGTGCGATGTTGAGACTTTGCTCACCCACCTGCATGACGCATCCCATCACGACGTCGTCGATGAGGGCGGGGTCGATGTTGTTGCGCGAGGTGAGTGCACTCAACATTTCTGCCGCAAGATCGACGGGGTGCCAATTCTTCAATCGACCATTGCGCTTGCCGAGGGGCGTGCGGACGGCATCGACGATGACTGCTGTGGACATGAGGACTCCTTTGGTGGTCTTCTCAGTATTGCCGAGAACCTGCCCGATTCGGCAAGCGGGCCGCAGTAGGCGGAAATCTCCGCTCGGCGCGCCGAATTACTCGAAGACGACGGTGCGATTCCCCACCACCAGCACACGGTGCTCCACGTGGGCACGGATGGCATTGGCAAGAACGAGGGTTTCAAGGTCGCGACCCCGACGACTCAATTCCTGTACGTCATCCCGATGTGTCACTCGCGTGACGTCCTGGGCGATGATCGGACCCTCGTCGAGTACCTCCGACACGTAGTGGGCCGTCGCACCGATGACCTTCACTCCCCGATCGTGCGCCTGACGGTATGGATTGGCGCCCACGAATGACGGGAGGAAGGAGTGATGGATGTTGATCATCCGACCGAACCACGGACGAACGATGTTCGATGGCAACACCAACATGTACCGCGCCAGGATCACCAGATCGAGATCGTGTGAGTCCAGTTCCATTGCCAACCGTTGCTCCTGCGTCGATCGTCCGTTCGCCGTCGCCTCGACCGGGAGATGTACGAAGGGTCGTCGGAACATGCCGCACATCTCGGCTGCATCAACATGGTTGGACACCACGAGTTGTACATCAATGGAGGCATCGTGGAGATGGGCACGACTGAGCAGGTCACCCAAACAGTGCAAGTGCTTGGACACGAGGATTGCCGTACGTGGTCGGTACGGCAATGAGCAAAACCGGTACGTCAGCCCGAGCTCAATTGCGACGGCGGCAAACTGCGACTCGAGATCGGTCAACGCCGATCCCAGGGGTGGCGTGAATTGCACCCGTTGGAAGAACATCTCATCTTGAGCATCGGTGTGTTGTTGCGCATCGATGATGTTGCCGCCGATGGCGGAGACCCATCCCGCGACGCCGGCCACGATTCCCGGGCGATCACGACATGAGAGCAACAACACGACGGAACTCATGTTGTGGAGACGATGGGACTCGAACCCACGACCCCCTGCTTGCACAGCAGGTGCTCTAGCCAGCTGAGCTACGTCCCCGAACGAGACGCTTCATGCTACGGGACCGATTCGTACCCTGTAGTGGGATGCGAGATCTGATTGAGCCGTTGTGGTTGCCGCTCATGGTGCTGGTCGGCACGTGGGTGACGCTCTGGCGTCGTCATCGCCTCGTCAGATGGATGAAGATCATCGGCACGTCATCGTTGGTCGCACTCTGGGCGGTAAGTGCGCCACTTGGTGCCTTTCTCCTCGAACGGCCGCTCGTGGTCGAGTCGCTCCCGGAAGCGGGATGGGCTCCGGACTACATCTACGTACTCAGTGCGGGATTCGATCTCGGCGACAGCCCCGAACAGGACTCATCTGGACTCGAAACCACACGACGCGTGAGTCGCGCCGTGTCGTTGTGGCGTGAATTCCCGTCGTCGATGCTCGTCATGGCGGGCGCACAACCGGGAATGGAGGGACGACGACCACCCGAACAGCAGGGTCGCCTCATGCAGGATCAGGCGCTGCGTCTCGGTGTGCCGACCGACCACATCGTGATTGATTCGGTCTCCCTCAACACCAATGGTCATGCCAAGGTTGCCAATGGGGCGGACTTCCTCGAATCAACGACCCCAATCGCCATCGTGACCTCCGACTTTCATCTCCGTCGCTCGAGGCGGGAATTCGCCAGGTATTTCGGC
>SXPW01000005.1 GCA_005793785.1 Actinomycetota bacterium
CGGTCATCCGAGGGGAACCGCTGGCGCCGTTCAGCTCATCGCAGACTTCTACAACAGCAATCCCGAAGGTGTGGTGAACGATCGGTACGACATCATCGGCGTGATGAGCGGCAGCAGTCACGCCGATTTCTCTACTCCGGAGTACTCCTCTGGACCGCCGCCTGCAGGACGGAAATTCGAGGTGTGTAGGGGGATTGGGAGCAGTTTCGGGTACATGCAATTCGAGGACGACACCAGCTACGCGAGCGTTAGCGATCTCATCAACCTCTTGGTCAACGTGGTTGCCGATGGCGGGAATCTCTTGCTGAACATCGGTGCGATGCCGGGTGGATACATTCCGTGGGCGCAACAAGTTCGTGTACTAGCGATTGGTCGATGGCTCGAAACGAACGGGGCGGCGATCTACGGGAGCAAACCGCACGAAGCGTCGCGTCTCATCACCGAAAATGGTGCAAACGTTCGAGTGACCACGGGTAATGACGGTGCCGCATATGTCATGGTATGTGGTCGGCCCGAATCCGCGGTCGTTCACATCGATGGTCTGCCATCCGGAGATGTGCATCTCGTGCACAACAGCGCGCCGGTGCAGCGCTCGGGCAATCGTCTCGTTCTACCCGTACGACCGGACGACACACCGGTCTGGGTGATGCGAATCCAATAACGAGGCTGGCGGGGTATTCGAAAACGGATCAGGCCGACAACGTCGCGTCGGCGAACGCACGCAAGGTGGGGAACTCCCAGTGCGGGGTCACCGGTGCCGCTGCCGGAGTTGCGCCGAGCGAACCCGCGGCAGCACGCTTGGCCCCGTAGCGATTGATCCACACCGTCTTGAGTCCTACGGCCTGGGCTGGTACGTGATCGTGGAAAAGGCTCTGCGCAACGTGTAGGTGTTGATCCGGACGGACCCCCATTTCTTGAACGTGCCGTTGGAGCACTCGGAAGTTGCGGAGATCCGGTTTGTACGAACCGATGTCCTGCGCGGTCAGAATTGCATCGAACGTGACACCGAGACGAGCATTCGACCCTGCGAAACTCGCATTGTCGACGTTCGACAGGATCACCAATTTGCATTGACGCTGGAGGTCGATGAGTGCTTCGCGACTGTCGGCAAAAGCGGGCCAGGTGGGGACTGATGAGGAAAACGCGCGAGCATCGTGCTCGCATCGTTCAGCATTGTTCGAGGCATTCGGCAGCCCCAGACTCGCCGCCATGCGTCGCCATGTTTCGGCGAGGATGACGGGGTAGGTCCAGGATGGATTGGCATCCTGCACGTGGGTTTCATGCGACGCAAAGAGACTCAGGATCTCCTGCTCGCTCGGATGTACGCCATGCGGCGATGCAAGACGCGTGACCACCTCACAGATACCGAGTTCCCAGTCGATGAGCGTGCCGTAGCAGTCGAAACTCAGGAGCCGAGCGTCTGACAACGTCATACGGTCAGGTCCATCGGTGAACGATCACTTGCACTCGACGCACAGTCCGATGGCGTCCAGTCGATGGCCGGTGAGGCGGAATCGGGCCGACTTCGACGCACTACGCAGTGCGACTTCGATCGCCCGTTCGGCTGCGGGTGTTACCTCGAAGTCGGAGATCGTTCCGCATCGTTCACAAATGAGGTGATGGTGGTGCCCGATGAGTGCCTCGTCGAGCTCGTACCGTGCGTGGTCATCGCCGCTCGCAACCTTGTGGACGATGCCCATTCGCTCAAGATCGACCAAATTCCTGTACATGGAACTTTGGGTCAGGCGCGTCCTTTTCTTCAACAGATCTCGAACACTCGCGGGTCTACCGTGCTGTAGCAGCAGGTCCACCAGTTGGCGACGTCCTGACGTGTACACCTGACCGGACTGGCGAAGACGGCCGACGATCTGGTCGTGAATGAACGAATCGCCAGTTGTCACCGTGATGAGCGTAGTTAGGTAACACACAAGTTCGTTGCGTCACGTAGGGTTCGCTGTCGTGACCGTGCCTCCCACCATCACTCGTGTCTTGGTAACGGGCGCAACGGGATATGTCGGTGGTCGCCTTGCTCCTTTGCTCGTGGAAGAGGGCTTCGATGTCCGGGTACTCGTCCGATCTGCGGCAAAAGTTGCCAACACACCGTGGTTCAATCAAGTGGCGGTCGTGGAGGGCGACGCCATGAACCCGGCGTCTCTAGATGCCGCACTCACCGGTATGGATGCTGCGTTTTATCTGCTGCACTCCATTAGTACGGGTGCGAAGTTCGACGACTTGGAGTCGGCGATGGCTCGAATGTTCGCCGAAGCAGCGGCACGCGCCGGAGTGAAGCGCATCGTGTACCTCGGTGGTATCGCCAACGACGAAAAGTTGAGCAAGCATCTCGAATCGCGTCGATCCGTCGGACTCGTGCTGGCAAGCACCGGTGTTCCGGTGATCGAGTTGCGGGCCGGCATCATCATCGGAAGCGGTTCCGCGTCGTTCGAGATGCTCCGGTACCTTGCCGAGCATCTGCCCGCCATGGTGACTCCGAAGTGGGTGGACAACCCGACGCAGCCGATCGCCATCGTCAACATGCTGCACTTCCTCGTCTCAGCGGTTCGCGCCCCCGAGCATGTGCGTGGAGTGTTCGACGTTGGCGGGGCCGAAACGCTCTCGTACCGGGAGATGATGACTCGGTACGCAAAAATCGCCGGATTGCGGCGGAGGGTCATCGTCCGTGTGCCTCTACTCACGCCGCGAGTGTCGAGCATGTGGGTGGGACTCGTTACACCCGTGCCGGCGTCGATTGCGCGACCGCTGATCGACTCGCTCATCAACAAGGTGGTGGTCGATTCGACGAAGTCGGTGTTGAACGTGATGCCGCCACCAGACGGTGGGTTGCTTACGTTCGACCAAGCAGTGAAGCGGGCAATCGAGAGGACGAACGCGCCGACTCGTTGGACCGACGCCTCACGCCCGTGGGTGGCATGGGATGTCGCGGTGACGGATCCCGCGTGGACGGGCGGCACCCTCTACATCGACGAGCGGGAGCACACCACCGCAGCATCGAAGGAGCAGGTGTGGGGCGTGCTCTCGTCGCTCGGTGGTACCACTGGCTGGTACGGGTTCGAGTGGCTGTGGCGCTTGCGTGGCCGAATCGATTCGGTTTTCGGGGGTGTCGGGATGCGTCGTGGAAGACGGGACCAGAACGTGTTGCGAGTGGGAGACCCGCTAGATTTTTGGCGCATCGCCGAGGTGCGTGATGGGGAAACGTTGCTGCTTCGCGCCGAGATGCGCGTACCGGGTCAAGCGTGGTTGGAGTTTCGGTTGTCGGAAGCGCAAATTGGTGGGATGAAGACGTCGAGTGCCGTGGGAACTCACGTGGTGCAACGAGCGATCTTCCGACCACGTGGTTTGGCGGGACGACTGTATTGGTGGGTACTCGTACCGTTCCACGCGATCATCTTCCCGGGAATGTTGCGAAACGCCCTCGCCCAGGCCGAGAAATTGACGATCGGTCGGACGTACACGCGAACCCAGCAATAGCGTCGGGACATGGCTCTCCACGTCAAACCCGGCACCACGTTCGCAGATTTTCATGCCAGAGCCCGCGCCGCGGCCCCCGAGGCATTCGACGCGACCGCACTACGAAACCTGATCGGTGGAGCCTGGGAGAGCGGCGGAACGACTCGACCACACACCGTTCCCGTGGACGGTTCACAAATCATCGGAGCACCGGTAATCACCTCCGAGGAAGCGCATCGTGCCATGTCATTTGCCGTCGATCAGGATGCGCAATGGTCCAGAACACCGCTCGACGAACGAATGCGGCGTGTGAGCGAGGCCGTGTCGTTGTTGCAAGGACAACGCGACACCATTGCGGGGCTCCTGATGTGGGAGATCGGTAAGCCCTGGAAACTCGCCTGCGACGATGTCGACCGTTGCTTGGACGGGGTGTCGTGGTACCTGACCCAGATCGAACGGCAACTCGAGGATCGCGTGCCACTCGGTGGTCCCGTCTCGAACATCGCGTCGTGGAATTATCCGCTCAGCGTTCTGGTGCACGCCGAGTTGGTGCAATTGCTGGCAGGAAACGCCGTCGTGGCGAAAACGCCGACGCAGGGTGGCTTCCATGCACTCACGCTCGCCCACGCAATGATGGCGAGAGCGGGACTCCCCGCGACGCTCATTTCGGGAAGTGGCGCCGAATTGAGTGAAGCCCTCATCAGCTCCCCCGAACTTGGCGCCCTCGTGTTCGTAGGTGGTCGCACCAATGGAAGAAAGGTCGCCACGCGACTTGCCGACCTGCGCAAACGTCACGTTCTGGAACAGGAGGGACTCAACGCTTGGGGCGTCTGGAACTATTCGCAGTGGACCGACCTCGGCACTCA
>SXPW01000048.1 GCA_005793785.1 Actinomycetota bacterium
CCATGTTTCCGGTGTCCGGTGCGCTGCAGTTCATGACCTCGGAGGCGATCGGATTCTTTCCCAACTCGACGGCGATGTAGGCGTAGTCGAGATTCGACAGCCCCTCGCCGGTCTCCGAATTCGGAAGGAAGAAATTCCACAACCCGGCCTTCTTCGCCTTGTTCTTCAATTCACCGAGCAACTCGAGCTGACCCTCGCCGTAACTCCATCGGTCGGCACGTCCCTCACCAAGTTCGAAATACCTTCGTGTGACTGGTTCTATTTCGTCAGCGATGAACTTCTTCACCGCTTCGTACAACGGCACTGCTTTTGCGGACATCGCGAGATTCATTGCGTCATCGGTGGTGACACCGGAATACATGCCAGGACGAGTCATGCGCTCACCCTAACCGTGGAGAATTCCGACCTCGTTACCGGTCAGGTACTGAATTCAAGTCCAGCGAATTCGCCCGTATTTCGCCACGCATCGAGGAACTCGAAGAATGCGACGGGGCCACCAGGGTGACCACTGCCGTTGAACATGTCGCTCTGGGAGATCGGCTGCCCCTCGTTGTTGTAGTACCCGGGCGTGCAGTCGGGATTCCCGCGTAACCCTCGTTGGTTGCTGGTGATGAACGTGATCCACTCATCCTGGGCCGATTGCGTGGGTTCCACTCGATGCGCGCCAATGCGCTCGGCGCGAGCGATGACATCGGCGATCGCAAGGCCGTTCTCCACGTAGTTTTGCGGCACGTTGGCGATTTGGTTCGCGCCCTGGGTGAACCCGATGATGAACAGGTTCGGAAACCCTCGCACATGGATGCCGTGCAGGCTGCGCATTCCATCGCGCCAGTATTCCGACAACGCGAGACCACCCCGCCCGACTACGTCGAATCCGCTGCGTCTGGCGTAGGTGGTGCCGACCTCGAATCCGGAAGCAATCACCAAGCAATCAATCGGATAGTGCTTGCCCGCCACCCAGACACCACGTTCGTCGATGCGCTCGACCCCCTTGCCATCGGTGTCGACCAGGTGGGTATTCGGATTGTTGAACGACTGCAAATATTCGTCATGGAAGCACGGCCGCTTGCACAACTGGCGATACCACGGCTTGAGGGCCGCAGCGGTTCGTTCGTCACCGATGATTGCATCGACCCGCGCACGAATCTCGCTCATTTTCTCGTCGTCCGAATCCTCGTAAGCCTTCTGAAGCGTCTCGGGTCCCACCGTTCCACCGGCTTTGACCAACTCCACCATGCGATCACGAATTCGAATCGAGATATCGGTCCAACCATCCTTCACGAGGTCTTCCTCCGCGAATCCCAGGGTTTGCAAGACGGTGAAGTTCATCATCCACTTGCGTTGCCACCCGGGCTCGAGCGTGGCGAACCACTGAGGGTCGATCGGATGATTGTTGCGGATGTCAATCGAGGACGGCGTGCGCTGAAACACATAGAGTTCCCCCGCTGCACGCGAGAGATGCGGAATGCATTGCACCGCCGTGGCGCCCGTACCGATGATGCCGACACGCTTGTCCCGGAGATTCTCCATGAGGGCACCTTTCGGATCACCGCCCGTGTAGGAGTAGTCCCAACGACTCGTGTGGAATGCGTGACCTTCGAAGGAGTGGATTCCCGGGATCCCCGGCAACTTTGCGCGATGGAGTGGTCCGGTGCCTGCACAGAGGTACTTGGCACGCAGGACGTCACCACGGTCGGTGTGCACGATGTACCGCGATAGTGAATCGTCCCACTCGATTGACTTCACTCCGGTGGAGAACAACGCTCCGCGATACAAATCGAATGTCTCGGCAATCCGTCGTGCATGCGCGTGGATTTCCGGCGCTGGAACGTACTTGGCGGACGGCACGGTGCCGGTCTCCTCCATCAAAGGCAGGTACACCATCGCCGCCGTGTCACACATCGCACCCGGGTATCTGTTCCAGTACCAGACACCTCCGACGTCTCCCGCCTTGTCGATGAGGCGAACATCCGAAATTCCAGCCTGTTTGAGTCGCGCACCAATGACGAGGCCACCGAATCCAGCACCAATCACCAACACGTGTACGTCGGTATTCAGGGATTCACGCGGCACCACTGGTGTGTAAGTGTCGTCATGCAGATTGGCGTAACGACCCGAAGGTTCGAGGTATTGACCATTGCCGTCGCCACGGAGCCGCTTGTCTCGTTCGGCGCGATAACGGGCACGCAGGGCTTGGCGGTCGGCTTCGGTGAGTTGCACGGACACGACGAAAGAGTAGGTGATGCTACGGTCACTGACATGATCCGAGTCAGCGTTTACTACCCGTCAAGCGACGGGTCCACCTTCAACCACGACTATTACCACGCAACACATGTACCACTCGCCCAACGGGCGTGGAATCCGGTGTCGACCACGGTGGAAAAAGGAGTGAACGGGCCGCACGTGGCCGCGGTGCACATGACATTTGCGTCGATGGACGCCTTCAATGCGGCCATGGGATCGCCGCTCACCGGCGACGTGATGACCGACGTCGCGAACTACACCAACATCGTGCCGGTAATGCAGATTTCCGAGGTCATCGCTTCCTAACGAGCCGAACGTCTCGTTCGACGATTCTGCGAGCGACGCCTATTCGACACGCATCCCGCTGATTGCTCGAGCAATCACCAGCTGCTGAATCTCTGAGGTGCCCTCGAATATGGTGTGAATCTTCGCATCACGGTGCCAGCGCTCCACCGGGTACTCGCGTGTGTAGCCGTAGCCGCC
>SXPW01000049.1 GCA_005793785.1 Actinomycetota bacterium
CAATAAAGTCTCTGCTGAACCTCTTCGATTTGCCCAAGCAAAAAAATGGATTGATGACGACTTTAATCCACAGATGTTTTATTCGTGGTTGGTTGGCACAATTAACGGAAGAGTTTTAATTGACCTTGATGGCACCCACGCCGACAGCGATGACTGGGATGTCATTGCCAGGCGTGCCGTTTGCAGACTGTTGGGTATTGACGAACCCAAGCCGACCAAAAAACTGCGACGCAACCGAACAACCAAGTAATCAAGCAAAGCGTCGCGGCGCGAAGCAGAACAATGCGCAGCATTGTGGCGTTGGGGAGCAAGGAATCGAACCCTGAATAACAGATCCAGAATCTGCTGTGTTGCCAGTTACACCACTCCCCAGAGTGTTGCGTCATTCATTGTAGCCACGCCTCGAGTCGTCGAAATCCGACGACTCGCCCGAACATGATTCCGACTGCCTCGCGAACGTTGCGACGCAACGCCAATGAGCCAGTCATCACGCTGGTTCGAGTTGCAGATATCTCCGCGCGAAGGCCGAGTTCACGTGCCACCAGCTGCGCACGTTTCACGTGATATGGATCGCTCACCAAGACGACCTGGTTCCAGCCATCGTCGCGCGACACGTTGTACACCGTCTCGAGCGCTTGGAACGTCGACGCACTTCTCGACTCGACCACGATCGCTTCAAGTGGAATACCCTGCGACACCAGGTAGTCACGGCTCGTACCGGCTTCGGTGAACCGGTCCCCCGATTGTTTTCCTCCCGTCACCACCACCAGTGGCGCCGCACCGCGATTCCAGAGCACCATCACATGATCGAGGCGCGAACGAAGCTGCGGTGAAGGGCGACCGTCGTATTGGGCTGCGCCGAGCACCACGATGGCGTCAACGACCTCGCTCGACCGTTCGAACGCTTCATCGTGACCCGCATTCCATACCTGCACCAACGACACGCAGAAGTACGAAATGATAGCCACCGACATGGCCAACATGGCCACTCGGACTCGCCCCATAAGTCAGCCGGCGCGAACGAGCGCCGCATCGATTCGGCGCAACGTTTCGTCGCGCCCGAGGATCTCGAGCGACTCGAACAATGGGGGACCCACGGTGCGACCGGTGGTTGCCACACGCACCGGTGCCTGCAACTTGCCGAGCTTCAGGTCGTGTTGCGCACCCACTGCCTCGACCACGGATTTGATCTGTTCTGCCACCCACTCCACCGTCGCCAATCCATCACGAATGAGACGAAGCGTGGGCCTCGCCCACTCGGCGAGAAACGCCTTGTCGAAGGCGGCCTCATCGACCGGCGCGTCCGCGAGAAACAGGAAGTCCACCATTGCGGGTACTTCTGCAAGCAGCGATACGCGCGTCTGCACGTGTGGTGCAATGCGCAGGAACAGCGAACGGTCGAATCTTTCGGCGGGCCACGGCACGGGTCTTCCGGTCGAAGTTGGTCCCCCGGTAAGCCACGGCTCGCATGCGGTGACGAATTCCTCGGTCGACAATTTTCGAACGTACTCACCGTTGAAGGCATTGAGTTTCTTCACGTCGAAGAACGCCGATGAGTGATTCACCGAACCGATATCGAATTCGCGCACGATCGTGTCGAAGTCGACGATTTCGGTGTCGCCCGAAGGAGCCCAACCGAGCGTCATCAGATAATTCACCATCGCCGCAGGGAGGATTCCCTCGTCGCGATACTGCTCGAGGGCCACCTTGTCTCGTCGCTTGCTCAGCTTCTTGCGTTGTTCGTTGACCAACACCGGTACGTGCGCCCACATGGGAACCCGCGAGGCGAGCGCCTCCCACAACATCTGTTGCTTCGGAGTGTTCGGGAGGTGCTCCTCGGCCCTCACCACGTGGGTGATGTTCATCGCGAGGTCATCCACCACGTTGGCGAGGTTGAAGATCGGCGAGCCGTTGCCCCGCAGCAGTACGAAATCCTCGATCGTTGCATTGTCGAATTCGACGCGACCCCGCACCTGGTCGTTCACCACGGTGGTGCCTGCCGGAACCCTGAATCGCAGCACTCGACCGGGTCCGGGTCCGAGATTGCGTTCACGAGAGAACCCGTCGTAGCCCGGCTTCCCGGATGCCTTGGAACGTTCCTGAATCTGTTCGGAGCTGAGATCGCAGTAATAGGCGCGACCCGACTCGAAGAGTGACGTTGCCGCGGCCACGTGCGCCGCCTGATTGGCCGATTGGAAGTACGGGCCCTCGAAATGCCGATCGTTGCCGTCGATGCCGATCCAACCGAGTGCGTCGATGATGCCCTGTGTCCAGTGGGGCTCGTTGCGGGACTCGTCGGTGTCCTCGATTCGTAGTACGAACACCCCGTCGTTTTGCAGGGCGAGAATCCAGTTGTACAGCGCGGTTCGCGCTCCACCGACGTGGAAGAACCCGGTCGGTGACGGAGCAAACCGATAGCGATGAGTCACTGACACCGCAATTGACGCTAACTGCCACAAGTAGGTTGGAGGCGTGACCACGAAAGCGCGAGCCGAACACGACGACCACCCGGACCACCGTGCACTCGCGGGTGGCACCGCGCGAGCAGGGGTGTTCGGACTGAGCGACGGACTCGTCACCAACGTGTCGCTCATCATCGGCTTTGCCGCGAGCGGCATCGGCAACGACGTGGTACGACTCGCAGGCATCGCCTCGGCCGTCGCTGGTGCAGTGAGCATGGCCGCCGGCGAGTGGGTCTCGATCAAGGCACAGAACGAACTCGTACAACGCGAGATGGCGCTCGAATTGCGAGAACTGAAACTCAACACTTCTGCGGAAACCTCGGAACTCGCGGGTATCTACCGCTCGCACGGCATGTCGTCGGCACAGGCCACAGCGTCGGCAGCCGAAGTGATGCGCAATCCGGAACGCGCCGTCATGGTGCATGCCCGCGAAGAGTTCGGCCTCGACCCCGCACACCTGCCCAATCCGCTGAACGTTGCCGTCGTTTCTTTGGTGAGTTTCCTCATTGGTGCACTCTTGCCAGTGGTGCCCTGGATCGTGAGTGGCGGCAACGGAGCCCGCATCGCATCGATTGCCATCGGTGTGGTGAGCGCAGCGATCACCGGTGGTGCCATTGCGAGACAATCCGAACGGCCAATCGTGACGGGGAGCATCCGGCAAGTGGCAATCCTGTTGATCGCAGTGGGCGTCACCTACGCAATCGGTACCGTCGTCGGCGTCAACGTGGCATGAGCGGTTCGGTGTCGTCGCAGCCGAACGTGCTCGGTGAACCACTCGAGCCGTGCAGTCTCGATCCCTTGACGGGCTGGTACCGCAACGGTTGCTGCGAAACGGGTGGCGACGACTCCGGAGTGCACACGGTGTGCGCGATCATGACCGACGACTTCCTCGAGTTCTCCAAGGCAGCCGGCAACGATCTTTCTACTCCAATGCCCCAGTACGGCTTCCCGGGTTTGAAGGCCGGAGACCAATGGTGTCTTTGTGCCGGACGATGGCAGGAGGCGTTCGTCGCCGGC
Organism: Actinomycetota bacterium; assembly: GCA_005793785.1. GTDB lineage: Bacteria > Actinomycetota > Acidimicrobiia > Acidimicrobiales > Ilumatobacteraceae > F1-60-MAGs027. Next base: position 3,480 of record SXPW01000049.1, read on the forward strand.
AAGGCGCCGAAGGTCCGCCTGCGGTCGACGCATGCGCTGACGTTGGAATTCGTGCGGCTCGACGACTTAAAGAAATTCGCGATCGACTGACGACCACAACGCACGAGTCGGCGACCCGGCGCGACCGAATCGCTAGTTCTTGGCTCCCGTCAGTGCGCGCCAGGAATTCGGCATCGACTTTCGCACCGTCTCGGGCGTCATGATGATGGTCGACTGCGGCACCATGTCCACGATGCGTCGCGCCTCGGCGTAGTGATGCACCACATTGGCGACACCCGCAAAGAGCCGCGAACGAGCGGCAACGAGGTCGGCGGCAGGGGCTTCGATGAAGTAGCCCCACATCGTGAGCGCAATGTCGAGATCGTGAATCACCGGTGCGCGGCCGAAGTGCGATGCCCGACGCAACGCGATGCCGATGCAGCCCTGGATGGCGTCGTCGACGCTCTCCCCCGCAGTCACCTTGATGCGCGGACGCATTCGCTCGGCCAACGACAACACGTAACCCTGGTCGGGTCCGGGATGTCCGAGACGTTCGGCGCGTGGTTGACGTCCGGTGATGGACGCTTTTCGCACGTTGTTCCACGGTGCCGGCACGAATTCGGGCGACGAATACGCCCGGGGTCGATCCGTCGGGTCGATTGGTGTGTGTTTCGGGGCAGCCACGGCGACCGACGCTACTCAGCGGCCGTCGGGGTTCGAGCCATCGTCCGGCGACCACATCACGCCGACAATAAGGCAACGAGCGACCGTGGGTCGCGGGCCCAATCATCGGCCCCGTGTTCGCGTGCGGTATCGGCGGAGTCGACCGCGGCGCCGCCGAGATAGATCGGAACCGATTTCGCCACCACCGCCCGAACCCGACCCACCACGTCGCGCGCCGCGGGAAGTGACTCGCGCAGCGTTACTCCAACGCACACGGCGCGCAATTGGTCGACACCCCGAACCGCGGCAGCGAACGATTCGGCGGGTACATCGGTACCGATGTCCGAGACGTTCCAGCCCTTGCTGCGCAACAAGTCGGCAACCATCGTGATCGACAACCCGTGATGTTCGCCGCTGGGACCACCGATCACGACCGTGCCCCGGGTCGGACCACGGTGTGCGAATCGCGCACTGACCCGCGCCAACAGGCGGCCAACGATCAGGCTGGCGCGATGCTCCTCATGGATGTGCAACTTTCCGCGTGCCCAGCGTTCGCCGATGGCCACCATCGCGGGTGACACCACATCGAGGTACAACTCGAACAAGTCGTGACCACTGGCCATTGCGTCGTCGAGCAGTTTGCCTGCCGCCGTTTCGTCGCCGGCGAGGAGACATTGCTCCAACCGCGCCGACCAGTCCACCGTGGGACGCTTACCGCGTTCCGGTCGCTGCTTGCGCTGTCGGTTGAATTCCTGCAGGTCGCGCACCTGCACGTGCCACTCACCATCGCGACGTTCGGCCCGCAAGTGGCCGAGGCGGACGTAGCGGTACACCGTCATGTAATGCACGCCGAGACGCTCGGCGGCTTGGGTGATCGACACCGTCGAGTCGGGGGTGGCGGGCACGCTCCGACGCTATGAGACGAGGATGAGGCCGAACAGCACCGAGCGCTATGCCGACGGGAGCGACGGCGCTATGCCGACGGGAGCGACGGCGCTATGCCGACGGGAGCGACGGCTCCATACCCGGCTTCCAGTACTGATACAAGTTCTCGATGATCGGGCTCAGCGTCGCAGCATCACTTCCGGGCACCAGATCCACCGTCACCACGCTGGAATACACGTGCACCGCCCGAACCGCACCCGTGGCGAACAATCGCTGGGCAAGGACCGCCCCGAAGGTGTCCGCGCGCTCGGGACCGCGGTCGTAGGTTTCGTGACCCTGACCGGTGAGCGACCGATTGAGTTCGAATCGCACCCGACCGGGTTCCGTCGATCGCTTCACGGTGACGGCAACCGGCTGACCCATGCGGCGCCACGCTAGTTGCCCGCTCCCATTCGCACGGTGCGCCCTGCGGCTCGGCCCCACGATCCGCGTGACCGCGCTGGTGGCTCGGCTCGTTGCCTCGTGCGGTCGCGCAACTACGGTGGCGGGTGTGGAACTGAACGAATTCACGAAACGCGCCAACGACTTTCTCGCCGACTCGCTCCCCCGAAAGGAAGCGGCGAAGGCTTTCGTCTGGGGCGAAGGTTCCGACAACATGTCGATGTTCGAGGAGAAGTCGCGCGAGGCCGAGCAGGAGATGGTTGCCGCCGAAAAGGCGTGGCGCCGGAAGAAATTCGATGCCGGTTTCGGCTGGATCACCGGACCCACGAGTTTCGGTGGCGCGGGACTGACCGCCGCCCACGAACGCGCGTACCAAGCCGCAGAGTCCGGGTTCAAGGCACCCGGTCAGGGCACCTTCACGATCGGACTCGGCATGGTCGCGCCGACGATCCTCGCTCACGGCACCGATGCCGCCAAGGAGAAGTTCCTTCGCGCGATGTATCGCGCCGACATCGTCGGATGTCAATTGTTCAGCGAACCCGGCGCGGGCAGCGACCTCGCGTCGCTGCAAACCAAAGCCGAACGAGACGGCGATGAGTGGGTCATCACCGGACAGAAGGTGTGGACCTCCGGTGCGCACTACAGCGACGTCGGCGAAATCATCTGTCGTACCGATCCCTCGCTCCCCAAGCACAAGGGGCTCACCGGTTTCCTCGTCGATATGCAGGCGCCGGGCGTCGAGATTCGTCCCCTGCGGCAGATGACGGGTGGCGCGAGTTTCAACGAGGTGTTCTTCAACGAGGTTCGCGTGCCCGACTGGTATCGCCTCGGTGATGTGAATTCGGGTTGGGGCGTCGCACTCACCACCCTCATGAACGAGCGTGCCGCCATCGGCACGGGCTCTGGTGGCGGCGAGGTGTCGATGATGACCCGCATCACCGCCATGGTGCGACACTTCGGTTTGGAGAACGACGCCCTGGTCCGCGACATGATCGCCAACCTCTACATCAACTACCGCGTCGCGAACTTCACCAACAAACGCGCCACGGACAAGATGAAGGCCGGTCAGACACCTGGACCGGAAATGTCGACGTCGAAGATGGCGCTCGTCAACAACCAAAAACTGCTCAACGACTTCCTTTGCCACGTTCTCGGGGCCCGACTGCAAGCCGACACCGGCGAATGGGGCACCTACGCGTGGAGCCAACTCGTGCTCGGTGCACCCGGTTTGCGTATCGCCGGTGGTTCCGACGAAGTCATGCGCAACATCGTTGGTGAGCGGGTACTCGGTCTGCCAAAGGACGCGGGTATCGACTCGACATCGGCGTTCCGCGACCTGAAGGTCGGCACGCAGAAGAACTGAAACCCGGCACGCCGGCGCTATCGGCGCAGGCCCAGGTTCTCCATGAACGCCCAGCTCGTGCGGTGCAAGGGCGAGACACCGTGCTCGCGGAGGCCGGCTCGATGCTTGGGACACGGGTACCCCTTGTTGGTGGCCAACGACCAATGTGGATGTTGGATCGCCGCCTCTCGCATCCACCGGTCGCGTGACACCTTTGCCAACACACTGGCCGCCGCCACCGAGAGCGACTCGGCGTCGGCTTTCACGCGGGTGAGTACGTGCCGCACGTTCGGCGACACGAAATTCCAGCGGCCATCCACGATGGCACCGTCGGGTCGCACGCCGCGTGCGGCCAGATCCTCGAATGCACGCGTGGTCGCGACGCGTTGAGCCTCACTCATGCCGAGTTCGTCGCACTCCACATTGGTGGCACACCCCAGTGCCCACGAACTGCACTGTCGTGCTACCACCTCGAACATTTCCTCGCGTCGCTTCTCACTGATCGATTTGGAGTCGCGAGCCACGAACTCGGATTCGACGACATCGCCCGACAACACCGCCACGCACACGACGAGTGGACCTGCCCACGATCCCTTCCCCACCTCGTCGACACCGCACACCACGCCCGAGAGGGAACGCTCGAGGTCCAACGTCGGCGTCGGACGAGTCCGCGACCGAGCGGCTGCAACCGACCGACCGGTCATTGGGTCATCCGTAACAGTGCCTCGCCCTGACCGGCGGTTCCGAGGAAGTGCTGGTCGACGGCGGGAGCCGTGAGTTGCAGTCCCGCTGGGCCATCCACTTCCCACAACAGCGCAAGGTTGGGGCCGTGCCAACGCAGCGCCATCGACACACGGTGTTCGGGTGTGGCGACCAACCCGTGCGCCTCCACGTTGACTCCGCGCCACTCGTCGGGAATGCCGAACGGAAGCACCTCTGCAGCGTTACGGGTGAGCAAGCGGAGGTAGCGGCTCTCCAACTTGGCGATTCGTTCCACCGCGTCGGCGAAGTCGGTTGCGGTA
>SXPW01000050.1 GCA_005793785.1 Actinomycetota bacterium
AAACGCGCCGCTTCCTAATCGCCTGCGCCAACTACCGTTCATCACGTGAGCGAGTCGGAGATTGCACGAGCGCATGCCTACCTGGATGCACACTCGGTCTACGAAAAGACGGGCAGAATCGAATCGCCGAGCACCGCGAACATCGAGAGACTAGTTGCACTCCTGGGTGAACCGCATCTCGCGTATCGCACGATCCACATAACCGGCACCAACGGCAAGGGCTCCACCACGCAGATGGTGACCCGCCTGTTGATGGCGTACGGCTTGAAGGTAGGCACGTATTCGAGCCCCCATTTGGAACGGGTCAATGAGCGAATGGCGGTCGACGGTGTTCCCATTGGCGACGCCGAATTGGCCGAGAACGTCCTGGCCGTCGCCGCGCTCGAACCAATCGTCGGTACCCGATTGAGTTACTTCGAGGTCGTCACCGCGGCCGCGTTTCGTTGGTTCGCAGACTCGGCAGTCGACGTGGCGGTCGTCGAAGTGGGACTCCTTGGTCGGTGGGATGCCACGAACGTCGTAGAGAGTGACGTCGCGGTGCTCACCAATGTGTCGCTGGACCACACGGAATTCGCAGGCCCGACGCATGCACACATTGCGCGGGAGAAGGTTGGGATCGTCAAACCGTCGAGTGTCTTCGTGCAGGGAGAGACGCGGGACGACCTCCAAGAAATATTTGCTGCGGTGCCGTGTGTCCGCCGAGTGGTGCGAAACCTGCAATTCGAAGTGGTGTCGAACGACCTAGCGGTGGGCGGTCGTCTCCTGACCGTGCGCACGATGCGATCGAGGTACCCCGACGTTTTCGTCCCGTTGCACGGCAGCCATCAGGGAGACAACGCCGCTGTTGCGATCGCTGCAGTCGAGGAATTCTTCGATCACGGAATCGATTGCGGCGTACTCGGGGAGGGCATGGCTGCAGTGTCGATGCCCGGGAGGTTCGAGGTGATGGGGCGTCAGCCGCTCGTCGTTGTGGACGGTGCACACAACGTTGGTGGCGCGGATGTGTGTGCGGAGGTGTTCTTCAACGATTTCCAAGTCGACGGACAGCGCATTTTGGTGGTCGGGATGTTGAAGAGTCGCGACGCGAGCGAACTGCTGAGTGCGCTGCGCGTCGACGACTTCGATGTAGTGGTGTGCTGTACGGCGCCAACTCCACGTGGACTCAATGCGGGGATCGTCGCTACGGCGGCGAGGAGTCTCGGCTGCGATGCCGTGCACGTGTTCGATCGTCCGGACGAGGCTCTCGCATTCGCGTACCGACGTCTGCGAGCGGAGGACGCGCTCCTGGTCGCTGGATCGCTGTACGTCGTTGGTACGGCGCGCCCCGTACTCCGAGCACTGATGCCGTAGCGGTAGCCTTGCGGCGTGCCCCAGACCAAAACCAATCGGCGAACCCTTGTCCTCTTGAAGCCAGATGCCGTGGAGCGTGGTCTGATCGGGGAAATCGTCGGACGGTTCGAGCACAAGGGTCTCGGAATTGCGGCCATGCAATTGCGCACGCTGGACCAAGCGACGTTGGCCAACCACTATGCCGAACATCAAGGCAAGGCGTTCTATGCCGACCTCGTCGCGTTCATGTCGCGTGGGCCGGTGGTGGCAATGGTGGTGGAGGGTCCGGAAGACACTTGGGAAATCGTGCGATCGATGATGGGGGCAACCAACCCGCGTGCTGCGGCACCAGGAACCATTCGTGGCGATCTCGGCACCGTGTTCACGGAGAATCTCATCCATGGCAGCGACTCGGCGGAATCAGCCGAGAGGGAAATCAACATCTTCTTTCCGGGGCTGTAGGGCTTCGTAGTGGCCGGCACCAATCCGATTTCACTCACCCGCGACATCGCGATCGACCTCGGTACCGCGAACACGCTCATCTACATCAAGGGCGAGGGAATCGTCCTCGACGAACCGAGCACCGTAGCGCTCGACACCTCGACCGGTCAGATGGTAGCCGTAGGTCACGAAGCCAAACGCATGTGGGGACGGGCGCCGCGCAACATCCGCGTCGTACGACCGCTCAAGGATGGAGTCATTGCCGATTTCGATCTTTGTGAGCAGATGCTGCGCGAGTTCATTCGACGAGTGCACACGAGTCGATTCAGCAAGCCCCGGATGATCGTCTGTGTTCCCTCCGAGATCACCGGAGTGGAGCGTCGCGCGGTACAGGACGCAGCAGAATTCGCCGGAGCACGGCGACCTGTCTACGTGATCGAAGAACCGATGGCCGCTGCCATCGGGGCTGGGCTGCCCGTGAGCGAGCCGAGCGCCAACTTGATCGTCGACATCGGCGGGGGAACGACCGAGGTTGCGGTCATCTCCCTGGGTGGCATCGTGACGGCTAGTTCGTGTCGTGTGGCCGGCGACGAAATCAACGACTCCATCGTTGCCATGTTCAAGAAGGAGTTCAATCTGGACATCGGCGATATCACCGCCGAGGATGTGAAGATCCAGCTGGGCTCCGCATGGCCACTCGAGGAGGAACTCACCGCCGATGTCGGAGGTAGGGACGTCTCGAGCGGTCTGCCGCGTACGCAGGAAGTCACCACGGTGGAGATTCGCGCAGCAATCGACGTGCCGATCACGACCATCATCGACGTCGTCAAGAGTACGCTCGAACGAACGCCGCCCGAACTCGCAGCCGATGTCATCGGAAACGGCATCATTCTCTCCGGAGGCGGAGCACTCCTCACCGGTCTCACCGAACGAATCATTCATGAGACGGGTATCAACACCGTGGTGGCGCCGGATCCATTGTTGTCGGTCGTACTCGGCGGAGGTCTCACGCTCGAGAATCTCGATGCCATGAAGGGCCTCACCGCACAATCGGACGACGAGTAACACGGCGGACGTCGGAGCGTGGCTCAGAACAAGACGAATCTCACTCGGGCGCTCGTCCTGCTCGCGCTCGCCGCGGTGTTCTTCATCACCCTCGATCTTGGCGGGTCCGGTTCGACTTCGCGTGTGCGGCGAATGTTCGACACGATTTTCAGTCCCGTGGAGAACGTGTCGCGAGTAGTGACCCGACCGTTGAGTGGTGCGTGGAATGCCGTTCGCGAATACGACGACGTCGTCGCCGAAAACGATCGCCTCAAGGAACAAGTGGCGCTGCAGGAGGGTGCAGCAGTCGCCGCGGCGGCATCGGTGCGACTGTCGCAGGAGTTGCTGGCGTTGAACGGACTGCCCACCTTGGCGGGAATCAACTCGGTGACCGCCCAAGTCATCGGAGAAACGCCAACGAACTTTTCCCAAACCGTGGAGATCAATCAGGGCGAAAACTCCGGCATCAAGGTGGGGATGCCGGTGTTGAACGCTGCAGGGCTCATCGGAAAGGTGACCGAAGTATTCGCCGATCGAGCACTGGTGATGTTGATTTCCGATCCCGATTACGCGCTCTCCGTAAAGGTGGTGACGAAGTCGAGTCGTACGCCGGTGACCTTGCCGCCTCTCCCGACGGAGGACGCTCCAACGGTGGACTCGGTGCTGGAGACCACCGATACGAGCACCACATCATCCACTTCCACCACGACCACCACGATTCTCGGCTTCACCCCGTCGGCGACCACGATTCCCGCGGAAGTCGTGGCTGGTGCAGGTTCGAGCATCACCGTTCCATTGGCGAGTCAGTTGTCGGTTCGGGAGACCGGAATCCTCGAAGGTCGCGGCCCGGGTACCCGACCCATCGTTCGATTCCTCGATGCAACGACTCGCGCCGCCGCCATCGAAGTCGGGGCACCGATCGTCTCGGCCGGCGGATCGCGAAGTCTGGCACCACCGGACATCGTCATCGGTGTGGTATCGCGCGTCGTTGAACGGCTGGGAACGGCGGGTCCGGTGCTGGAAATCGAGCTCGTCGCCGATCTGTCGAACTTGTCGTTCCTCCGAGTGCTGTTGTACCAGCCAATCACCGAGTCGGGGCGCTGACGACGGTGGGGAGAATCCTTCGCACCATCGCCAGTCGTTGGTCCCGATTGGTGCTGGTGGCGCTCCTACTTCTGTCGTTGCAGACGACGTTGTTCAGCGAGGTGCGACCGTTCGGATATTCCGCTCAGTTGATGGCCATGTTCGTGGCGGCGGCCGGTTCCAGTCACGACGTTCGTGTCGGCGCGATCGTCGGATTGGTATCCGGATTCATGTTCGACGCCGTATTGGCCACGCCCCTGGGAATCTCGGCGGTGGTGTTCGGAGTAGTCGGGGCCGGTGCGTCGCTCATGATGCAGCCATTTCGTGAGCCGACATGGTGGTTGAGAATCCTCGTCGTGAGCGTGAGCGCAGCATCGTCCGAAGTCGTGACGCCGCTCGTCAATTCCGTCGTTGGCCTCGGCGGATGGTTGAACTTGCACATGCTCGTTGCAGCGCTGGTCACGTTTGCAGCGGCCCTGTTGTTCGCGGGACCGCTGATACCAGTCACCCGCTGGACGCTGAGTGAGAAGGTGTCACTTGGTCGCGACTAATCCGCAACGTCGCTGGGGCGCCTTGGGAGGATTGGCGGTCACGTTGTTGGTGGTGTTGCTGGCCCGAGTGTGGTTCTTGCAGGCGGTGACCAAGGACGAGACGGATCGCATCATCGAAAAGGTGCAATCGCGCATCGTGAAATTGATCCCCGAACGAGGGCGAATCTTCGACGTCAACGGGCGGGTGGTGGCCGACAACAAGCGGGTCCTCGTGGCGTCGATCGATCGTCGAATCATCGCCGATCCGCAGGATCGACTGGAGATGTTTCAGCGACTGTCCGGACCCCTCGCTACGCCCATCGAGCGCCTGTACGTTCGCGCCGAGGACAAGCGTTACGACCAGTTGACGGAGATGCCCCTCGCATTCGACATTTCCGAGGAGCAGGCAGCGTTCCTGATGGAACGAATCGAGGACTATCCCGGGGTCGTCATCAAAGAGGACTGGCGTCGGATCTACCCCTATGGTGCCGTGGGCAGCCATGTCCTTGGATTCCTTGGCGCAATCCAGAAGGACTCCGCCGCGTACTACAAATCGTTGGGTTACGACCCGAATGAACGTGTCGGGCTGTACGGCGTGGAACTGACCTACGAAGTCGACTTGCGAGGTGTTCCAGGTTTCGTTCGTTACGAGGTCGACGCCGTTGGTCGCATCAAACGGGTGCTGGAACGAGTGGAACCCCAACCGGGTCGGGATGTGCAGCTCTCATTGGATTTCAAGTTGCAACAGTTCGCGGAACAGGCACTCGAAACGCAGATCCTCGTGCGACAACGCAACGAAGCGCCGCAGGTGATGTTGCCGGAGGGAATTCCCGATCCGCGGTACGCGGAAGTCAACTACTACAAGGCACCGGCGGGTTCGGTGGTGGTGATGAATCACAACACCGGTGAGGTCGTGGCGATGGCGTCGTATCCACGATTCGACGGACGATGGTTCACCGCCAACGTCGATTCGGACAAGTTCGCCCAAGTGTTCCCCCAAACGGACGACCCCGACAGATCGATCCTCGTGAATCGGTCGGTGTCCGGTCGGTACAACCTCGGCTCCAGCTTCAAGCCATTCGTCGCATACGCTGCATTGAACTCCGGGCAACTGCCGGGCGGTGCCGAATACGTGTTCGACGACCGAGGCTCATACAAGTTGGAAAGTATTCCGAAGGACCGTTGCGACCAGGGAGTCAAGTGCGTGTTCAGGAACGCAATTTGCCGAGCCACCGGTGCACCGTGTCGGTACGGCGAAGTCGATGTCGAGGCCGCACTCGCGGTGTCGAGTGATGCCTTCTTCTACAAGATTGGCGAACAGATTCTCACCGAACGTGGGTATCGAGCGGTCCTCGAGGAAGAAGTGAGACGTTTCGGCTTCGGATCCCCGACGAACGTCGATCTGCCGTTCGAGTATGCGGGTACGATTCCGAACGCTGCATACAAGAAGTATCTGGCGAGTCTCGGTGTCATCGCGGAGGATGCGGGAAGGGCGTACTACGTCGGTGACAACGTCCTTTTTGCCATCGGTCAAGGACTTCTGTCGGCGACGCCCCTGCAAGTTGCCAACGCCTACTCAACCCTCGCCAACGGCGGAACGTTGCGTGAACCTCGTGTCGTGCGTGCCGTCCTTCAGCCTGGGACCCGAAACAAGGCAACCGGCTTGGCCGACTTGTCGAACGCTTCAGTATCTCGACGCGTGAGCGATTCCACCCGAGAAACGGCGATTCCGATGGGACCCGACGTTCGCGAACCCATCGTGAACGGACTCCGGCGAGTCATTACGGGACCTGGAGTGGAATTCGACTACTACCACAAGACCACCGGAGAGAATCTGTTTCGCAACTACACGGGCGTTCCGTTGGCAGGCAAGACCGGAACGGCACAAGGGTTCAACAACCTGCCCTGGAACGACTCGTCGGCCTTCGGGGCATTCAGCCTCGACAATTCGAAGCCATACAGTGCCTTTGCCTACCTGGAGAAGTCGGGCTACGGGGCAACGGCCGCCGCGCCGGTCGTGAAGTGCATCTACCTGGCATTGAGCGGCAAGTGGAAAATGGACGACCTCGTGCCGGCGGACCCGCTCGACACGGCATCGAACGTCGCTGCTCCTTCGACACGCTTGCGGAATCCGATGTGTCTCGTGACCACCGCATTGGACGCTCGGGATTGACATGTCGATCGCCTTTCGAATTCGACCACGACCGTCGGACCCGCGGGGATCGGCCAGCGTCCTTGACCCGTGGCGCAACGTCGACTGGATGATGCTTTCTGCCACGGCCGTGCTCGCCGTGATCGGGGTATTCAACATCTATGCGACGACGAGTCCACGACTCGTTCTGCGGGCGGCTGACCCCTTCTATTACACCCAACGACAGGCGCTCTTCATCATTGCTGCAATCTTGGCGTTGTTTGCCGTGATGTTCTTCGGGCACGACTGGTTGCGCAGCAAGGCGATGTGGCTCTATTCGATCACCACGTTCTCATTGGTGATCTTGTTGTTGTGGGGTCGAGTCAGTGGCGAGACGAAACTGTCGTTCGACTTGATCGTCATCGCCGTGCAACCGGCCGAGATCATGAAGCCGGTACTCGTGCTCGTACTTTCGGCGTGGTTTGCGGACGCCGGTCTGCGAAAGTTGCCGTACGACGAGTTCGTTCGTGCAATCCTCATCGCGGGGCTTCCGTTCGTCCTCATCGCGCTGCAACCCGATCTCGGGTCGGCGATGACCATCGGTGCGGGCGTATTTGGTGTGCTGCTCATCGCCGGGACGCAACAACGTCACTTCGTAGGCGTGACGTTGTTGGCTGTCGCGAGCTTCATCGCGAGCATCTGGTCGGGCGTCGTGCGCGACTACCAGTTGGAGCGATTCACCGCGTTGTGGAATCAGAACAACACCACCAACGAGAGTCTTCAGAATCTCGTACTCCAGGTCCGTTACGCCAAACGCGCCGTGGCCGCAGGCGGATACTTCGGAAAGGGTTACCTCCAGGGTGAACTCACCAACGGTCGGTTCATTCCGGTGCAATCGACGGACTTCCCCTTCTCCGCGATCGGTGAACAGTTCGGACTCGTCGGCGCGATTCTCGTCGTCGCACTCTTTGGATTCGTCCTCCTTCGAGTGTGGATCATCGGACGCAACGCCAACACACCGTTCGGTCGGTATCTCTCCGCCGGGGTCTTTGCCACACTGACGTGGCAGGTGTTCCAGAACATCGGAATGACCATCGGCATAACTCCCGTCTCCGGCCTGCCGCTCCCATTCGTCTCCTACGGTGGATCGCATCTCGTGGCCTGGGCAGTGATGATTGGGTTGGTCCAGAGCGTGGAAATGCGTCGGTCGGCATAGGTTCCACTGACCTCAAGGTCCACGACGGATCGCCTACCAGTCGGTAGGGTGGAGACGGAGCAGGGGTTCGTCCCGGCATCAGATTTGACATACGCACGAGCGTGCGAGCGCAAGGGGAGCAGTGCGCACCGCGCCACGGCACGGCAGTTCAGCGCATTCGGCGTGGATTTGCCGACATAGGAAAGGTTTTGCAACATGAATGATTTCGTTGAGGGCGATCAGTCGCCCGTGGAGTTGCCCGACGTACCACGGGATGGTCGACCGACCATCCCACCGCCGCCCGGACGTGCGTTTGCCAAGCCGGGCAATGCAGACGGTGACGAGCGACCTCATGGTGGCGACTCGACCGGCGAGACCGACCGACCTGCTCGGCGCAACAGCGCCAACGGAGAGGGCGGTGGGCGATCTCGTAATCGTCGCCGTCGACGAGGTGGGAGGGGACGCAACCGCGGTGAGGGTCGCCGTGAGCCCCGCGACGGCAATCGCGATGGCAACCGTGATGGCGATTCCCGATCGCAGCGACATCGCGCCGAATCCGAGGCCGATCTCATCGCCCGTCGTCGCGGCAAGGAACGGGATGGTCGTCCGCTTGGTCGTTACCTCATGTGCGTTCACGTCCACAACGACCTCACACAAGTGGCGTTGCTCGAGGGTCGGAGTCTCACCGAGCACTACGTCAGCAGACCAGCCGACGACGCCACCCAGATCCACGGGAACATCTACCTCGGCAAGGTACAAAACGTGCTGCCGGGCATGGAGGCGGCCTTCGTCGACATCGCCACACCGAAGAACGCGGTGCTGTATCGCGGTGACGTGCAATTCGACAAGGAAGACGTCGTGGAGCAAGGACCCGAGCCTCGCATCGAACAGGTGCTCAAGCGTGGTCAATTGATCCTGTGCCAGGTGACCAAAAATCCAATCGGGGAGAAGGGAGCCAGGCTTACCCAGGAAGTGTCCCTGCCGGGTCGATTCGTCGTCCTGATTCCCGATTCGAAAACCTACGGAATCTCCAAGCGCCTGCCGGAAAACGAGCGTCGGCGCCTCCGGAACGTACTCGACCGCATCAAGCCTGCCGAGCATGGACTGATCGTGCGAACTGCGGCGGAGAATGCCACCGAACACGAACTCGCCACGGACATGAAGCAGCTGGTCGAACGTTGGGATCGCATCAAAAAGCAGGCCGAAAAGGCGAATTCGCCCACGTTGTTGTATCGCGAGCCCTCACTGGCGGTGCGGGTGATCCGCGAGGAGTTCAGTAGCGACTATCGGGGCATCGTCATCGACGACCGACGATTGTTCGAGGAGGTTCGCGATTACATCGGGGCCTTCAATCCGGAATTCGTCGATCGCGTGGAATTCTGGGACCACGAGCGGGAGGGCTTGCCGCTGTTCGAACAGCATCGGGTGATGGAGCAATTGCGCAAGGCGCTCGACCCCAAGGTGTGGCTGCCCTCGGGCGGATCACTCGTCATCGAACACACCGAGGCACTCACCGTGGTGGACGTCAACACCGGCAAGAACGTCGGAAAGACGAATCTCGAAGAAACCGTCCTGGGGAACAACCTCGAGGCTGCCGAGGAGATCGCCCGCCAATTGCGGCTGCGGGACATCGGAGGCATCATCGTGATCGACTTCATCGACATGGAGATCAAGGAGAATCGCCGCAAGGTGGTGGAAGCGTTCCGCCGAGCATTGGCACGCGACAAGACGCGGACCCAGGTGTTCGACATCTCCGAATTGGGTCTCGTGCAGATGACCCGGAAGCGAATCGGTGAGGGTCTGTTGACCGCCTTTGCCGATACGTGCCAGGCATGTCACGGTCGGGGGGTCATCGTGGATACGGATCTCCTGGAGGACGACCCCGCCATTGAGGCTGGCTCGGACCTGCCGAACGCCCGCCGCTAGCACCTGGGCAACGATTCCAAAAATACTTGACCAAAGTAGTCAACTATTGGCGGGAAGCCGCTATCTTGATTGTTGACCAAGTAGGTCGGATATCCAACTACCCAATCAAAGGAGACTGTTCCAGATGAATACCACGTCATCCACCGCCACCCGACGAGTCCTGCGATGGCTCGCGGCACCCCTGGTGGCACTTACCCTGCCAGCCGTCGCTGACGCGTCGGGGGCGCCCACCGCCACGAAGAGCCCGCGAGCCACAATCGTCGAAGCAGCGTGGCTTGAGGCGAACCTCAACAATCCCAAGGTGCGAATCATCGAGGTGAGCACCGATCCCGGGGTGTACGAAAAGGGACACATTCCGAATGCAGTGAACTTTCGTTGGCACACCGAGTTCGTCGACCCGGTGAATCGCGACATCGTGTCGCAGACCGAGTTCCAGAAGATCGTGCGCGCCGCTGGAATCAACAAGGACACCAAGGTCGTGCTCTACGGCGACAAGAACAACTGGTTCGCTGCGTGGGGAGTTTGGATCTTCCGTACCTACGGTCATTCGGATGTCAGCATTCTCAACGGTGGTCGAGACAAGTGGGTGAAGGACGGTCGCGCTCTGTCACCACTGGTTCCAACACTTGCCGCCGGCAACTTCACGGCAACAACTCCCAACGCCAACCTGCGCGCATTCCTGCCCGACGTGGTGAAGATCGCCAAGAAGGAGGATCGCACGACCAAATTGGTCGACATCCGTTCCGCCGATGAATTCAACGGCAAGATCTTTGCTCCGGCGGGATTCCAGGAACTCGCGATTCGTGCCGGTCACATTCCCGGAGCCCAGAACGTGCCCTGGTCGACCGCCGTGTCGCCCGATGGCACCTTCCGACCGGTCGCCGACCTGAAGGCCATCTATTCGGGCAAGGGAATCGACGGAAAGAAGAAGGTCACCGTGTATTGCCGCATCGGCGAACGCGCCGCACACACCTGGTTCGTACTGAGTGAGATCCTCGGTTATGACGTGAAGTTGTACGACGGTTCGTGGACCGAGTACGGCAACTCCGTAGGCGTGCCAATCGCCAATCCTTCCGGCACCGTATGGGGCAAGGGCTGATTCGCTTCCGTAGCCACTGACGCAGAATCCGTAAGACTGTTGGTCGAGATGAACCGCCCGGCCAACAGTCTTCGGATGATGTGGGTGTCCATTGCAGTGCTCGTCGCGCTGATCGTCGCGGCGTTCTGGTTGGGTAACGGCGAGACCGCCGACCCCCAGGGACCGATTTCCCTGCTTCTTGGGGCGAGTCTCGGTGTCGCGTTCGAACGCGGCCGGTTCTGCTTCTTCTGCTTGTACCGAGAGGCGTTCGAAGAGCGTCGCACACGACCTCTGCTGTCGATCGTGACCGCGCTCGCGGTAGGTGCGGTGGGTTATGCCTTGATGTTCGGGCTGTACCTCCCCAATCCCAAGGGTGAAGGGCTACCTCCCGCCGCGCACATCTCGCCCGTGAGTCTCCCGCTCATTGCCGGGGCATTCGCCTTCGGAATCGGCATGGTGCTCTCCGGAGCCTGCATCAGCGGACACCTGTACCGAATCGGCCAGGGCTACCTGCGGGCGGTACCTGCCTTGATCGGGTCACTCATCGGATTCGGATTGGGATTCTTCACGTGGAACACGTTGTACCTCGAGCAAGTCAGCGAGAGTCCACTCCTGTGGTTGCCGCGTTGGCTCGGGTACTCCGGCTCTCTCGTCCTCACCTTGGGTGTCTTGGCGGTGTTGGCATGGCTCCTCCTGCGCTGGCACTCACCGACCGACGGTGACGGTGCCACTGCCTCGCCGTTTCGGATCGCGACTGGCGACGATGTACGCCAACTCCTGCTCGTTCGGCGTTGGTCGCCGGTGGCCACGGGTGCGATCGTTGGAGCCATCGGTGTGGCTGCCTACCTGCGCACGACGCCGCTGGGCGTCACCTCACAGTTGAGCACCATTTCGCGCAGTGTCCTCGATTCACGGGGCGCGCTGCCGGACGTTTTGCACGGCATCGACATGATGCGCGGATGCGTGGCCGTTGTGTCGTCGACAATCACCAACAACGGCTGGCTGGTCATCGGCTTCGTGGTGGCGTCGACCGCGGTGGCCGTCGGAGGCGGGCGATTCAAGGTGCAGATGCCGACGATCGGAAATGCACTGACGGCGCTCGTCGGTGGGGTGCTGCTCGGTTGGGGGTCGCTCACTGCATTGGGTTGCACGGTCGGCGTGCTGCTCTCGGGAACGCAGGCGTTCGCCGTGTCGGGCGTGGTCTTCCTCGTCGTCGTCACGTTCGCCGTGTGGCTCGGAACGCGCATGAAACTGCACCGCTTGTTCGGGGCATAGGGAAACTCCGGTCGTAGTGCAGCTCGCGGACATCGACTACCACCTACCGAACGAACTCATCGCCCAAGTTCCGGCCGAGCCGCGCGATTCGGCTCGCCTGCTCATCGATCGGGGTGTCGATACTCCTCGGGATGGAGCAATACCTGATCTCCTTGAACATCTGCACGATGGCGACGTCCTCGTCGTGAACGACACCAGGGTGGTGCCGGCACGATTGCACCTCTCGCGCAAGAGCGGGGGAGCCGTCGAGGTGTTGTTGCTCGAGCCGCTCGACGTGGCTCACCAGAGGTGGGAGGCATTGCTGCGACCCGGC
>SXPW01000051.1 GCA_005793785.1 Actinomycetota bacterium
AGTCACGACAGGTGGTTCCTCGATCGCATCGCCACGCACGTGTTGGCGTTCGAAGGAAACAGCCAGGTCCGGTGGTTCGAAGGCAACTTTCAGGACTACGAGGCATGGCGCCGCAAGGAACTCGGCGTGGACGCCGAGCAGCCGCGACGACTGCGGTACAAGCCCCTCGTCCGCAAATGAGCAATCACGTCGCCACGCGAACGATTCGCGCCGCCTGCATCGTGTGCTTCGTCGGTGGAATCGCAGGAATGATCGTTGCGTCGCTGGCCGACAACAACATCGGTGCGGTCCTCACCGCGGGAATCATCAGTGCGATTGCGGCAATCGTGCTCCTGTCGGTGAGCACGGTCACCGGTACTCGTCGTGCGCCGGAATTCGACGAAGCCGACGCAGAAATCATCGAACACGCCATCCAACGTTTGGTGAAGGACGGTTCCGACGAGTCTTCGGTTCGGGACGTCGTGCGTCGGGCAGTCGAGCTCGGACGACGCACCCGATGACCGACGCGCGCGCGCCGCAGATTCCCGCACACCTGAACGACGCCGAACTCGCCACCCGACTGGCCCGAGAAACGGGCGAGCGACTCGTTCAAGTTCGCGAACAACTCGCGCGCGAAGGTGCGTCACCGTGGTACCTCATGGACGCAGGTGACGCACTCGCCCATCGATTCATCGTGGACACGCTGCATCGCGTACGACCAACCGATGCGGTGTTGTCCGAGGAGGGTGCCGACGATGCGGCACGACTTTCCGCCGAACGCGTCTGGATCGTCGACCCGCTCGACGGCACGTCGGAATTCGGCGAGGACGGTCGCGACGATTGGGCGGTCCACATCGCATTGTGGGAACGATCGGCGGGAGTGCACGGCGACATCACGGCTGCAGCGGTCGCATTGCCGGCGCTCGACATCACGCTGAGCACCTCGCCCCCTCCCCCGTCACCGCCGCGCACCGAACGCAACCCGCTGATGGTCGTCTCACGTTCACGTACTCCCGCCGTGGCCGCCGCCGTGGCACGAGAACTCGGCTACGACGGCGTGCGACTCGGTTCTGCCGGCGCCAAGGCAATGGCCGTGGTGCTCGGCCACGTCGACATCTACCTGCACGCCGGGGGTCAGTACCAATGGGACTCGGCGGCCCCGATCGGCGTAGCCCGTGCCGCCGGATTGCACACCAGCCGCATCGACGGAACGCCGATCGTCTACAACGATCGCGACACCTGGCTCCCGGATCTTCTCATTTGTCCGCCCCATCTCGCCGACGACATCCTGCGGGTAGTGCGCAACTTCACAGCCAACTAACGCGCTGGGCACACCCTCAACGTCACGATCATCGGCAGACTGCGAGGGTGGAATTCGTGCAGACCCCGCCTGCCGATCGTGAGTGGGGCGCGTTCAGCGACACGCCACCGTGGGTCCTGCAACGCGAGTCGGTGCGCTGGCGTGGATTGGTCGAGGGTCTGCGCGAACAGGCTCGGAAAGAACTACCCGCCCTCCTTCGTCCTCCTCGCGTTCCACCGATTGGGCGCCTCATCGTCGTGGTCTTCCGGCTCGGTGTTGCACTCGGGCCGTGGTGGTGGAAGCGCCGTCGACACGCATACGCAACACCCGAGGCGTCTCGCGCGGACCTGTCGCTGCGCATGCGCCGTGCGATCGAGCGTCTCGGCTCCACGTACATCAAGTTGGCGCAGATCATCTCGAGTGGCGAGGGTCTCTTCCCCGTCGAACTCGTCGAAGAGTTCAAGCGTTGTCGCGACCAGGTGCCGGCGGAGTCGTTCGGCGACGTGCGCACGGTGGTGGAGGCCGATCTCGGTACGCGAATCGAGGACGTATTCACCACCTTCGCCGTCACTCCGATTGCGGCGGCATCGATCGCGCAAGTACACGCAGCAGTCCTGCGCAGCGGTGAGACGGTCGTCGTCAAGGTGCAGCGTCCCCGTGTGGGCGTGCTCGTTCGCAAGGACCTGAAGGTCATGGCGTGGCTGGCACCGTTCCTCGTCGGGCGAATCAAGATCGCCGCTCTTGCGAATCCGCCTGCATTGGTCGAACTGTTCGCCGAGACGATCGTCGAGGAACTCGACTTCCGGCTCGAGGCATCGAACATGCTCGACATCGCGAGCATTCTCGCCGACCTCAAACAAGATGGGTACGTCATCCCCCGCCCGCACCCCGAACTAGTGACGCGTCGTGTCATCGTCATGGAACGGCTCGATGGCTTCAAGTTCGACGACGTCGTCGGGATGAAGGATGCCGGTATCGACACCGAGGCCGTCATTCGCACCGGCATGGTGGCGTTCATGGAGGGTGCCCTCCTTTACGGCGTGTTCCATGGCGACCTGCACGGAGGCAACCTCTTCGTCATGCGCGACGGTCGCACCGCGCTGCTCGATTTTGGAATCGTCGGGCGGCTCACCGGCGTGCGTCGACTTGCGTTCCTCCGGCTCATGTTGTCGGCGACGACCAACGATGTGAAGGGCCAGATCACCGCACTGCGCGACCTCGGTGCCCTACCGATGGACACCGATCTGGACGCGGTCATCAAGGATCTCCGATTGGACCAGCCCACCATCGACCCCACGTCGTTGTCGGGTGAGGAACTCGTGAAGGAGGTGCAGCGCGTCGTGAAGGCGATGTTGGCCTACGGCGCGCGGATGCCGAAGGAGTTGATGCTCTACGTGAAGAACATGGTGTTCCTCGACGGTGCGATCGCACGGCTCGCACCGGACCTCGACCTGCTCGGCGAAATCGCCCAGATCTCGATGCTGTTCGCCCAACGTCACGGGGAGCGGCTCGGACGTGAACTCGGTATCGACCACACGCAGGTGGAGATCAACCTCGACAGCGTGAAGGCTGGTTTGGGTGTGAGCAACGACACCGAGCGAATGACCTACCGCGACCTCCAGAAGCGACGCGAACTGATCCAGAAGCGGATGCGCGACCACGTCACCCGCTGAATCACGGTTCGTGGGCGCACCCCGCCTTACATCCTGCGGGATTTGACAGTATTGACGAATGCGTCTCGTCATCGCCCGCTGCACGGTGCAGTACGTGGGCCGACTCGAAGCGACCTTGCCCGAGGCGACGCGTCTCATCATGGTGAAGAACGACGGCTGCGTGGCGATCCACGCCGACGGCGGTGCCTACAAGCCGCTCAACTGGATGAACGCACCGAACGAGATCCGAGAATTCGCCGACCGTTGGGAAATCACCAATCCGAAGGATGAGCGACTCACCATCACGATGCTCGAGGTACTGAGCGACTCCGCACACGATCTCGGTGAGGACCCGGGACTCTCGAAGGATGGCGTCGAGTCGCACCTGCAAGAACTGTTGGCCGCCGACCCGAACGTCATCGAGGACGGGCTCACGCTGATCTCCCGGGAGTACCCCACCGCGATCGGACCTGTCGATCTCTTGTGCCGGGCGTCCGACGGCACCACCGTGGCGATCGAGATCAAACGTCGCGGAGAGATCGATGGCGTCGAACAACTCGGTCGGTACCTCGAATACCTCCGCACCGACTCCTCGCTCGGCGTCCTTCGTGGCATCTTCGTTGCGCAGGTCATCAAACCGCAGGCGCGCACGCTCGCCGAGACACGCGGACTTGCATGGAAGGAAGTCGACTACGACGAACTACGCGGGCGTCGCGTGGACGAATTGAGGCTCTTTTGAACCTGATTCGTGAACTGTCTTCGAGCGACTTCGACGAGGTGCTTCGGATGAACAACGAGAACGTCCCCGCCGTGTCGTACATCGAGATCGACGAATTGATGAAGGACCTCCGTCTCGCCAAACATGCGTTGGTCGTCGGTGGAGAGACGGTCCGCGGCTTTTGTACCACTTTCTCCAGCGGCATCGAGGAGGACCTCGGCGTCAATTACGCGTGGTTCTCTGCGCGATATCCCGACTTCGTCTATCTCGATCGGGTGGTCATCGACGCCCCGTACCGCTCGCAACGGCTCGGCGAGGCGCTGTACCGCGAGGTGGAGCATCGAATCCTCGCGGAGGGTGCGACATCACTCTTCACTTGCGAGGTGAATCTCCAACCACGCAACGAGGGCTCACTGCGATTCCATGCGCGACTCGGATTCGAACAAGTCGGCGAGCAGGAATCCAAGCCCGGACTCGTCGTTGCGATGCTGGCCAAGCGGCTGCGCTGAGTCGTGGCGAGCGCCGACTACTTCTTTTGTGGCTGTGGCCAACTCCCCGGACGACCATCCATACCGGAATTGACCCGGGCCTTGCCGAGCAGTTCCTCGACGATCGGGCCGAGTCGCGTGGGGTCGTCGACCGGATCGTGCGAAGGACCGCGCGTCCAGCCTTCGGCGATCGCAAAGGTGCGACCGCTGGCCTCGAATACCCGCCCGGTGACGTCCTTGCTTTCGGCCGATGCCAACCACGTGACGATCGGTGCGATCCATCGTGGTGATTGCGCCTCACGCTCCTCATCGGTGGGGGGCGTCGGTTGGAGGTTCTCGGTCATTCGCGTGAGCGCAACCGGTGCGACCGCGTTGACGGTGACACCGTAGCGAGCAAGTTCGAGGGCGGTGATCACCGTGAATGCGGCGATACCCGCCTTCGCCGCGCCGTAGTTGGATTGACCGACGTTGCCGTAGAGACCGGAGACCGACGTGGTGTTGATGATGCGCCCATCGACCGGCTTGCCGGCCTTGGATTGATCGCGCCAATACGCGGCGGCGAAGCGTGACGGAGCGAAGGTTCTCTTCAGGTGCACCTTGATGACCGCGTCCCACTCGGCTTCACTCATGTTGGCCATCATGCGATCGCGCAGGATGCCGGAGTTGTTCACCACACCATGCAGATCGCCGAAGGTGTCGACGGCGATCTTGATCAATCGCTCCGCCCCATCGAACGACGAAATGTCGTCGCCATTGGAAATCGCCTTGCCACCCATCGCCTCGATCTCCTTCACCACCTGGGCCGCCGGCGAAGCATCGCCGCCGCTTCCATCGACGCCGGCACCGAGGTCGTTCACGACCACGTGCGCTCCATGGCGCGCCAGGCTGAGCGCGTGCTCACGACCGATTCCTCGTCCTGCACCAGTGACGACTACCACTCGTCCTTCACACAATTTGGCCATGATCGTTCCTTTCCCGACGTCATCGTCGGCTGTCCAACGCTGACGCAATCTAGTCTCTTCGCGCGTGGCGAGTCACACCGACGTCCTCATCGTTGGTGCCGGACCAGCCGGTGTCGCGGCCGCACTCACCGCTCGGCGAAACGGGCTCGCGGTCTGCGTCATCGACAAGGCGACGTTCCCGAGGGACAAGTGTTGCGGTGACGGACTCACGACGGGAGCACTGCGACTCCTCGACACTCTCGGGCTGCGCCCCGAAACCGTGCCCAGTTGGAGGACCTGTCGAGACGTGACGCTTCGTTCTCCCTCGGGACGGCTGGTGGATCTCCAACTTCCCGGTAAGGGCCAGTTCGCAGCCATCGCATCCCGGTTCGATCTCGATGCCGCACTCGTACGCCACGCTCGTGCACACCACGTCGACGTTCGTGACGGAATCGGTTTCGTCGGCATCGAACGCGCGACTGGCGACGACGCCTCCCGGGCACACCGCGTCACCACGACCGACGGCGAGATTGACGCCCGGGTCGTCATCGCCGCGGATGGCATGTGGTCACCCGTGCGCAAGGCATTGGAACCGGATCGCGAGCCGTACCTCGGCGAGTGGCACGCATTGCGACAATATGCAACGAACGTCTCCGGAACAGCGAGTCGACGACTATACGTGTGGTTCGAACCCGATCTCCTGCCGGGCTATGCCTGGTCGTTCCCGCTCGCTGACGGTCGCGTGAACCTGGGTTTCGGCATCCTGCGTGGCGCGACGCAGAAAGTGGGAGACATGAAGTCGCTCTGGCGGGACGTGCTGCAACGCGAGCACGTGCGGGACGCCCTGGGCGACGGTGCAAACATCGACGACAAGGTGAGCGCCTGGCCGATTCCTGCACGCGTCACATCGTCCGCATTGTCCATCGACGGAGTGCTCTTCGTCGGCGACGCCGCTCGCGCCACCGACGTGCTCACGGGAGAAGGAATCGGTCAGGCGCTGCTCTCGGGGATGCTGGCCGGCGGTGCCGCGTCGCAAGCGGAGCCGGCCTCGGCGTACCGCCACGCGATGCGACGACACTTCTTTGCCGACCACCGCATGTCGGCGGTACTCGGGCGGATACTTTCCAACGAGTTCTTGGCGCGCGGTGCCCTGCGAGTCGTCGACGGCGGTGCATGGCGAAGGGAGAAATTCGCGCGTTGGATGTTCGAGGACGAACCGCGCGCCAGCGCATTCACGCCTCGGCGATGGCACCGCGACTACTTGTCGCTGCCCGGCGCCTACTAATCTCGCCACATGCGCACGCGACTGACCGAGATGCTCGGTATCGAACACCCGGTGATGCTCGCGGGAATGGGTGGCGTGTCGTACCACGAGTTGGTGGCTGCGGTGAGTGAAGCGGGTGGAATCGGCACGCTCGGAGCGTCCACGATGCGCGACCACGAGTTGCCCGAGGAAATGCGACTCGTGAGGGAACGCACGAAGAAGCCGTTCGGCGTCGATTTGCTGACCGCGCTCCCCAACCAAGTCGATTCGGGGATCACCGCAGTCATCGCTGGCGGAGCGTCGATCTTCGTCGCCGGACTCGGCGTTCCGCGCGAGGTAATCGACGAATTGCACAAGCACAACGTGCTCGTCGGCTCCATGTGCGGCAAGGTGAAGCACGCAGTCGCGGCCGTCGCGAGCGGGTGCGACTTCGTCGTCGCCCAGGGCACCGAGGCGGGTGGTCACACCGGGCTCGTCGCCACGATGGCACTCGTGCCGCAGGTGGTCGACGCCGTAGGCGAGAAGGTTCCCGTCGTCGCCGCAGGTGGACTGTTCGATGGACGTGGTCTTGCCGCGTCGCTTGCGCTCGGTGCCGACGGCGTGTGGATCGGGACTCGATTCATCGCCACACCCGAGGCACGGGCGGTGAACGGTTACAAGGATCAACTTCTTGCCACCGGGGAGGACGGCACGACGATCAGTCGGGCGTACACGGGGAAGACCTGCCGTGTCGTCGCCAACGACTGGACTCGTCATTACGACAACAATCCGACCGACTTGAAACCGTTCCCGCAACAAGCCGTCGCTTCGATGCAAGCCGGCGTGAACCACCTCGGCTACCCGACGGGTACGGCGGTCGATCCGGCGCGTGAGTTCTATCCGGCCGGACAAGGTGTCGGCGCTATCGACCAACTGGTTCCCGCCGGTGACCTCGTTCGCCGCATCGTGCGTGAGGCAGAGATGGTTCTCTCGCGCGTGGGCAAACTGACCTCACACTGACGCAGCGAGTCCGTCACTCGCGGGGAGTATTCGCCGTTCAGGCGTCGATGAGGTTGCGCAACTTGCCGAGCTCGGCGGTGGCGTTCGCGCCAACCGGACTCACCGACAACATCGTGACTCCAGCCTGCCGAAACGCCGCAACCCGTTCCTTCACGTACCCAGCCGGACCCACCAGGTTGGTGAGCTCCAACATCTCGCGGGGCACCGCACGGGCGGCCTCGTCCTTCTTGCCGGCGAGGTAGAGGTCCTGGATCTCCGTTGCCTCTCGTTCGTATCCGTA
>SXPW01000052.1 GCA_005793785.1 Actinomycetota bacterium
CAACTGCCAAGGGAAATCCGCAAGGCGCCGAGGGTGTCGCGACGTTCGCCGACAAGCATCTCGATGCAGTCATCGAATCAGCCGAGGAATGCCCCGGCGAATGCATCTTCATCGAACCGTAGAACTCGTCAACAAACGCGCCGTCGTCAAGAAGCCGGTGTGCGCCACCATTCGGTGGTCGGGTCGGACCGATTCGCCTTCGATGTGCCAGGTTCGATGTAGCACCTCCAACGTGCGCATGCCCACCCATTGACCCCGATGTCTGGACAACACGTCCCGAACCTTCACCGCCTGCGTAATGCTCGGCGTGTACGCAACGACCACCCCACCTGTATGAAGCACCGAACCGAGATGTGGAACGACTTGCCACGGTTCGGGGAGATCCAATACGGCACGGTCGAACTTGCCCTCGCGCGGAACGTCGATTCCCTGGTACGAATCCCTGATGTGCACATCGAAACGGGACGCCGCAGCCTCACCGAGGAACGACGCCACGTTCTTGCGGGCTCGATGCGCAAAATCCTCGCGTAGTTCGTACCCCACGATCGAAGCGCCCGTGCGCAGGATGGTCATCGACAAGGCTCCCGAGCCGACACCCGATTCGAACACGCGGTGTCCGGGCCCGATGTCGGCGAGCATCACGATGGGTGCGAGATCCTTCGGATAGATGACCTGTGCACCACGGGGCATCTCCAGTACGAAATCCTCGAGCGTCGGGCGCAGCACCACGTAGCGGGATCCCTTGGTGGACTCCACGGTCACACCCTCCTGCGCGCCGAGCACCGCCTTGTGGGACACGAAACCCGCATGACTGTGGAACTCACCCTCCGCTTCGAGGGTGACGAGGTAACGACGCTCCTTCGTATCCACGAAGAGCACGCGATCACCGACTGCAAAGGCCGAGGACATTGCTACGCCCTCCGCTGCCGAATGGTGATCGTCTCACCGTCGCGCAGTCTCACGGGTGTGCGTTCGACGCGATGACGGCGACGCCTCCACCACCGAAACAACGCAAGACCAATACCGATGATGGGATAACGCGACATCGTGCGAGCGATGAGTGCTCCCCCGACTACACGTCCCGCAACTCGCGGGAGATTGCTCGTTGCTCCCATCGGTCAGCGACGAATCTCGATGACTCCGCGACGGCGTCTGCCACCGCGTCGACCGAGGAGGTACGCCACGAACAAACCTGCAGCGACGCCCGCCACGGCCAACAATGTGATGGATGTCTTCTTGGTTTCCGTGATCTCCGTGACATCGTCCTGGAGATGTTGGAACTGTCGCTCCAGGTCCTGCCGGGTGATCCGACCACCGTCGTGGCGGCGGGTTGCGACGCGATCGTTCATCACTTGCCCCTGTTGAGTTCGAATACCCGCACGCGTGACCACGCGACAGCGGAGGCACCGATTCCCGAAGCCAACGTTGCAAGATAGGGAACGAAAGACAAACCATCAGCCTGGTCGGGGAACCACTCGGTGAGGAGGAGATCCTGGGTCAGCCGAAGTATGCCGATGAGCACGATCACGATTCCCACCGACAAGAAGAACGACGCCATGAGTCCGAATGCCAACCAGCGTCCGGCACCACGCAAGGGCTCGACCGTCTCCTGTTTGGCGTAGTCGCGCACCAATTCGTAGGTCTCTACCGGGTCGAATTGCACTCCTTCTGTCTATCGGCGTCGAATCTCAGCGCGGGAGGAGATCCTTCGTCGACGGCGTCGCGCTGAACGCTCCCAGCGCCGACATGAGTGCACGCCATTGCGGCTGGTACGCGGTTTGGTTGGACACGCCCGACCCGTTGAGAATGAGCGCGAACGCCATCGCACCGTCATCGACCGGGAAGAATCCGCTCAACGCCTTGACGTTCCGCAGCGTGCCGGTCTTGGCCATCACACGCCCCTTGGCGGGCGGAGTGTCGAGTTGTTCCCGCAACGTTCCCGTCGTTCCAGCGACTGCCAAGTTCGTCGCCAGCACTCCGTTCACGCCGAACGACTCGAGGAGATCCGCGAGCAATGTACACGTCACCCGATTACCCTCGGCGAGTCCGGAACCGTCCACGAACACGGCGCCTTCGGTGCTGATGTTGCGTTTCGTGAGCATCTCGGCGACCACCTGCAGACCGGCGACCCTGGTTGGCTGCTGACGGCCGACGAGACCAATCTCCTTCAACAGCAGCTCGGCAACGTTGTTGTCACTGTTGGCGAGCAAGTCACCCAGGAGGGTTCCGAGCGGAGCCGACGTCAGACGAGAAATCTCACCTACATTCGCGGGGGCGGACCCAGTACGTGGCGCCGCTATCACGGTGACACCCCGCGATTGCAGCAATCGGGTGAACGCCGTTGCGGCACCGACCGCGGGATTCGCCGGTTTGAATGGATCGCCGATCAACACACCGTCATCGACCATCAACGCACCGAGCGGCCCGGCCTCAATGGCTCGGATTCCATCGCCCCACGTCGGAACGTACCGCTCGGTGTCATAACGCGATTCGTCGCCGACGATCGAACCGGTGATCTTGGTGATTCCCAGCGCGACGACCTCGTCGGCGAGCGTGTCGAGATACGTCGGTGAGAACGTCGGATACACCTGTGTTGCGGGGTATGCCCGGGTGGAAAGTACGGGATCTCCCCCACCCACCAGCCACACATTGCCGATGATGACATCACCGACGCGATTGCCCAGGAGGACGGTGGAGAAGCGGTAGTCGGCGCCGAGTGCGTCGAGTGCACCGGCTGCAACGAGCAGCTTCATGTTGCTCGCCGGAACGAGCGGTCGATTCGGTCGATACTGGGCAACGACGCGAGATGCCGTTCGTACGATGAGGCATGAATCCTGCGGTAGACCTGCGGCGAGCATCGCGAGCTTCGACTTCACGTTCGCAATACGCGCCTCCGAGGCGGCGGTTTGTGCAATCCGCCGAATGGAGAACAACGGTTCCTTCGTCGGCGGCGTGATCGCAGATGACTCCACCCGGGGCGCCTTTGCCTCGGCGGCTGCATTCGCCACTTGCCACGCCGAAAAGGTCGGAATCAACAGCAGCGCTGCGGCCACGACGAGACTTGCCGCAGCCCGCTGACCCTCGACCGACACGACGTGCTCGTCGAATCGTTGGAAGCGTTCGACGATTCGTCCCCGAAGGTGCTGCATCATGTTGCGGCGAGATCCCGCGATTTCGCATATCGGTACGCATGGGCGAGTGCCCGTACGGCGCGAGGACCACTCGCGAAGCACATTCCGCCCAGCGAACGCACCGTTCGCGGTCCGGCGTTGTCGGGGTCGGCCTCCGCCAATTCGGTCGCAACGAGGATGGGTTTGCACATTCGGACGGCGAGTTCGTGTGCCGCCGTTGCGAATCGCTCGTCCTGACGCTCGTGGTACTCCACGATGCGTGCCAGACCATGGTCGGGATAGAAACCGCCCTCGCGCATCAATCGAGCCTGGTTCGATTGGATTCCGATTCCGAGGTACACGATCGCGTCCACGGCATCACTGGCCGCCAGCACCTCGAGAACTCGTGGAATCGTGTCCCGGGTCTCGCCACCGGCACAATCCACGGGATTGTTGTGCGACCAGCGAGCCGGCAGAAGCGCGTCGAGTTGTTCCATGACCGTCGTGGGTAGTTCGGCGAGTTCGAGCACGCCGTCATTGCTCAGGGCGTCGGCGGTCACCACACCCCAACCGCCGGCGGTGGTGAGGATCGCCACGCGATTCCCCCGCGGTAGCGGCGACGTGGCAAAGAGGGCGGCGGCGTCGAATGCCTCGTGTACGTCCCGTGCCCGTACGACTCCGAGTTGACGGCACAATCCATCGAACACGGCGTCGTCGGAAGCCAACGCTCCGGTGTGACTCGACGCCGCCCGCGCACCCTCGGCCGACGACCCGCCCTTCATCACCACCACGGGCTTTCGCGCGATGGCAAGTTCCAGCGACCGACGAAGTCGTACGCCGTCGTTGATTCCCTCCATGTAGCTGAGCACCGTCGAGGTGGCGGGATCGCGCGACATCCATTCGATGTAATCGGCGACGTCGACGGAGGCTGCATTGCCAGCCGAGACGGCCCGTGCGATGCCGACACCGGTTGCTCGTGCAAGGTTCATGAAGCTCGATACGAAGTTTCCGCTCTGACTGGCGATGGAGATGGAACCCGACGGCGGATACGGGGCGACGATCTGTGCGCACAATCGGCTCGGCGTGCTCACGATGCCCTGACCGTTGGGTCCGGCCAGCAGGACTCCGGCCTCGGCAGCAGTTTGCACGAGTCGGTCCTGAGCGTCGCCGTTGTCCGCCTCGTCATAGCCCGCCGACGTGATGAATGCAGCCTTGATTCCACGACTCGCACACTCTCGAAGCAGCCCCTCGTTGGCACTGGCTGGTGTGCAAAAGAAGGCGAGATCGAACTCCCCCACAGGAAGTTCGGTAATGGATGCGACGGACTGCACGTCCAACACCACCTCGCGGGAGAGGTTCGTTGCAGCAACCCGCCCCTCGAAGCCGTTGGCGAGCAAGTTGTGCAGCGATACGTACCCGAATTTGCCGGGATGGGTGGAGGCTCCCACGATGACGACTCCCCGCGGCGAGAACAACCCCTCGAAACCCGTGTCGGGGTGTCGTGGCACGTTCGGCGTGTTCACGGTCGTGTCACGCGAATCGAACTCCACGAGGGCGTCAACCGCGTGGGGTGTGCCGTCGGAGGTCACGATGACGGGATTGATGTCGACTGAAGCCACGTCGTCTCGTGCCAGCGCGAGTTGTTGCACCGCATCGATGGTCGACCAGAGTGCCGTTCGATCGAGATCAGCCATCCCACGAAACGTGCCGAAGAGCCTCGCTGAGCCGAGTGAATCGAGCATGTCGTCGGCGTCCTTGCGTGTCACTGGTGCCAGGCGCATCTGCACGTCGGCCACGGCCTCGGCGTTGACGCCGCCGGCGCCCAACACCACCACTGGTCCGAACACGGCATCACGCACCATCCCCACGAGCAACTCGCGTGCCCCACGAACTTGTCGCGCCACCAGGAGGGCCACTTGCCCATCGTTCGCCGTTGCTGCCCCGAGCAAGGACTCGCACGCAGCGCGAACGTCCGCGGGGTTGGTCAGGCCGAGTTTCACCAAACCTCGCTCGCTCTTGTGGGCGAGACGATCACCGACCAATTTCACGACGACCGGAAAACCAATTCGATCGGCGGCACGTTCCGCTTCCGCGACGGAAGCAGCCACCGACTCCTCGGCAAACAAGGCACCGAACGATGCCAGGAGTCGCTTCGATTCGTGCTCGCTGAGCGTCCGACTCCCGACCACGGGTCACAACGGTAGTGTTCGCAACGCATGCACATCGTCGCGGCGTTGTTCGTCGACGAATTCGCCATGCGCCAAGTCGAGGGTCCGTCCACGCGACTGGATCTCACCGGCGTCTATTTTTCCAGGGTCATTGCCGAGCCGTTGCCGTGCGAACTCGCACCGCATCTCGTCGTCGTCATCTACTGTCCGCCCACCCACTCCGGGGATGGCGTTCTGCAAGTGGTCTTCACGAACCCGGAGGATGATCCACTCACGGCAAAGCCGCTCGCCCAGAACGTCAGCCCGTTTCGGGTCGAACCGGGTAAGTTCACCTATCGCCTCGTACGTGCCGAACTGCATATCACGCGCTACGGACAACTGCTCGCCCATTGCCGAATCGGACTCGGGCCCTACACGGCAGTTCCACTGACGGCCCTCCCTCCGGAACGCTCCGAACCGCCATCCTCGACGTAGACGGACGAGCAGGGTTTCGCCAACTATCGTCGCTCCCGTGGTGAATCGACTGACGGCGGAAGAAGACCGTCTGGCGATTGCCATTACTCGCGGCCTGGCAATGGATGCCCCCCTGGCAGCCAAGAGTGGACATCAGGGCACGGCAATGGCATTGGCGCCACTGGCGCACGTGCTGTACAGCCGAATCATGCGTCATGATCCACTGCAGCCGACATGGAGCAGTCGCGACAGGTTCATCCTGTCCAACGGGCACGCATCGATCCTGCAGTACGCGATGTTGTACCTCAACGGGTATGGACTCGAACTCGACGACCTCCGCAATTTTCGTCAGTGGGGTTCGGCCACACCGGGACACCCCGAGGTCGGTCATACCGCCGGTGTCGAGGTCACCACCGGACCATTGGGTCAAGGATTTGCCAATGCCGTCGGGATGGCGGTTGCCGAACGTCACCTTCGGACGCGATTCGGTGAACGCCTGCACGGTCACCACACCTTCGTCATTGCCGGAGACGGCTGTCTCATGGAGGGCATCAGCCACGAGGCAGCGTCCTTCGCTGGCCATCAACGGCTCGATCGGTTGGTGTGCATCTTCGACGACAACAAGGTGACCATCGACGGCTCGACCGCGCTGAGCTGCAGCGACGACGTGGAGATGCGCTTTCGGGCCTACGGATGGAACGTTCGGCACCTCGGTGAAATCGCCGACGACCTCGACCGACTGGAAGACGCCCTTCGAGCAGCAACGAACCACGTCGGATCACCGACATTGCTGGTCCTTCCGACGCACATCGGTACACCGTCGCCGGACTTCACCGACGCCCCGGCGGCGCACGGGAATCCGTTCACCGCCTCCCACGTGACTTCCACCAAGCATGCGATGGGTATACCCGATGAACCGTTCTGGACGAATGCGCAGGTCGTCGATGCCGTGCGCACACACGCGCGCTCACGTGGAACGGTCGCGAGTCAGGAACAGCTGGCGGCCGCGAAGACCGCCAACGACGAGTGGCGAGCGATGTGGAACCCTCGTCCAAGTGAAGAGTGGACGAGTTCGAAACCGCTCTTTGATCCTGCAACGAGCGTCGCCACGCGAGTGGCGGTGCAGAAATCGATCGATGCGTCACAAGCCGACGTGCCCCATTTGATCGTCGGGAGCGCAGATTTGACGGGCAATACCGGAGCCAAACTGACCGGTGCGGCGGCGATGTCACCGG
>SXPW01000053.1 GCA_005793785.1 Actinomycetota bacterium
GGCGGTGTCGGGGATGACGAGACCCGATGCGGTGGTTTGCTCGGCCTCAGAAGGCTTCACCACGATCCGGTCATCAAGGGGCTTCAGGTTCATGTTGTTTCCTTTTCGTGCAGGTCCCCCAGGTGGGAGACGGGCTATCTGGCACCCGAAAAGAGCAGTTAGCACTCTCCGCAGGCGAGTGCTAATGCTAGGGGTGAGGCGGGCGGGGCAACAACCCGAGTGGCGTCAGTAGGCGTTCGACGACCTCGACCGGCAGCCCAACGACGGTGGTGAGTTGTCCTGTGACCCGCTCCACAAACGGACCAGCCTGGCCCTGCACCGCGTACCCGCCGGCCTTGTCGAGCGACTCTCCCGTGGCGAGATAGCGCTCGAGACGAGGGGGTTCGATCGGGTGCATGGTCACGCTCGCGGTGTCGAGCTCCGTCCGATGGGTGCCGGCGTGGGAGACGCAGACCGCCGTGTGCACCTGGTGAGTACGTCCAGCGAGGCGTTCCAACATTCGTCGGGCGTGGTCGAGGTCGATCGGGGTACCGAAGATCTCACCGTCGAGGTCCACCGTGGTGTCGGCTCCGAGAATCGCGAATTCCGACGGATAGCGGGACGCGACCGCCAAGCACTTCGCCGTCGCCAAACGCGTCACCATCGCTTGCGGGGATTCTCCAGGAAGCGGTGATTCGTCGATGTCGGCCGAATCGACGACGAACGATACTCCCAACTGGGTGAGCAGATCGGCACGACGCGGTGAACGCGAGGCCAGAACGAGCGGTGGGTGCGTCGTCATCCGCCGCTCATGGAAGTGAGCGTCGCATCATCGGGTACTTGCAGGTCATCCAGATGGTCCAGGTACCCGTGGGGTAGCACGACGTTGATGGGTCCGTTGGTGTGTCCGCGAGGCAATCGCTCTCCCCCGGCAACGAGTGCCACCGAACGATCGAGCGATGCCGCAAGTGCGCGAACTTCGTCGAGTGTCGAAACCTCGGCGAACGAGCGTCGAACCTCCGGGCCGACTGGATACCCCGTCAAGTACCAGCCACAGTGCTTGCGAAACTCACGAATGCCCTTCTTGTCATCGATGCGACCATTGTCATGATGGTGCCGCATGAGGGATTCGGCGTGCGTGATCATCACATCGAGCACCTCCCCGAGGAGCGGTGCGGGTCGAACGGGTCGTCCCGCGAAGGCGTCGACCAAGTCACGAAAGAGCCATGGCTTGCCGAGGCAGCCTCGACCGATCACCACACCATCACAACCGGTTTCACGCATCATTCGCATGGCGTCATCGGCACACCAAATGTCACCGTTGCCCAACACGGGGATGCCCGTGACGTGGGCCTTCAATTCGGCGATGGCCTCCCAGCGCGCACTCGGTGCGTAGTGCTGCTGGGCGGTGCGTGCGTGCAACGCGATGGTGACGGCACCGGCATCGCGACAGATCTTTCCGGTGTCGATGAAGGTCATCAGCTCCTCGTTGATGCCCATCCGAAACTTGCAAGTGACGGGGATGCCGTAGCGGCATCCCGCGCGCACCGCCGCCCGCACGATCTCCGAAAGGAGGTTCTTCTTCAACGGCACGGCGGCGCCACCACCCTTGCGCGTGACTTTTGCGGCGGGGCATCCGAAATTCAGGTCGATGTGGTCGACCAGGTTCTCGCTGCCCAAGATGTCGACGGCTCGCTCCACGATGACCGGGTCGCTGCCGTACAACTGCATGCTGCGAAACTGCTCGTCGGGAGAGAACGTCACCATCGACCGTGTGCGGGTGTTCCCGTACACGAGGGCTGCCGCCATGATCATCTCGTTCACATAGACGAGTCCCGGACCGAATTGACGACACAAGGATCGGAACGGCGCATTGGTCACCCCCGCCATGGGTGCAAGCACGACGGGGGGCCAGACGTCGATGCCCCGACCGGGGCTGCCGTCGGTGGTGACGCCACGAATGGACAGCGGCGCGGTCGTGGTGGTCCCGAGGTTCATCGCTGGCCCGATCCGAGCTTCAGATTCGGATTCGCTCCAGCATCGAGGGCGGTGCTCTCTCCACGACGCAGCCGATACCAACCGGCACTGGCAATCATTGCGGCATTGTCGGTACACATCTCCCGCGAGGGCAGCACGAGGGACACACCCTCGGACTCTGCAGCCTTGGTCATCTCACTACGGAGCAACGAATTGGCGGCAACACCGCCGCCCAGGGCGATGGTCCGAGCGTTGACGTGGCGAGCGGCGCGACGAGATTTGTGCACCAAAACGTCCACGACGGCGCGTTGGAACGACGCGGCGACGTCGTCGCTCGAGACCGTCGGGTTGGCGCGCACGTAGTTGATGACGGCGGTCTTTACTCCGCTGAACGAGACGTCGAATCCATCGTTTAACATCGCGCGAGGTATCGCGACCGCAGTGTCATTGCCGCGGGTTGCCGCTTTGTCGATAGCCGGTCCGCCGGGATACGACAAGTGCAGGAAGCGAGCCACCTTGTCGAACGCTTCACCTGCGGCGTCGTCGATGGTTTGCCCGATGACGCGGTACGAATCGTGATCGACCATCTCGACGAACAAGGTATGTCCACCCGAGACCAAGACGAAGAGCATCGGGAATTCCGCGCGCGGTTCGTCCAGGAGCGCGGCATACAGGTGCGCTTCGAGGTGGTTCACTCCGATGAAGGGCACCTCCAGCGCCAAGGCCGTGGCTTTGGCGGCCGACACGCCCACCAACAGTGCACCGACGAGACCGGGACCGACGGTTGCCGCCACCGCATCCACCCGGTCGAGGTCGATGTTCGCTCGTTCCAACGCCTCGGCCACGACGTGCGGGATCGATTCAACGTGCGCACGACTGGCGATTTCCGGTACCACTCCGCCGAAACGGGCATGTACGTCCAGTTGACTCGACACCACCGAGGACAACACGTCGGTTCCACCCATCACGACGGCAGCAGCGGTTTCGTCGCAACTCGTTTCGACGCCGAGTACGACGGTGGCCGAATCGATTTGCGGCATGGATGAAAAAACTTCGACGCTCGGAGTAGACGACGTCGTGTCGTGAGTCATCAGGACTCGCTCCTCTCCGCCTCGATCGCCTGCAGACGTTCGGCGAAGGCCGCGGATTGGATGTCGGTGCACCACATGACGATTGCATCGTCCCGATTTTCGTAGTACTTCGCGCGGACACCCACCGGCGCGAAGCCGAAGCGCCGATACATCGACTGCGCCGAGACGTTGGATTCACGCACCTCCAACGTCAGAGACGTCATGCCCGCACGTCGCGCCTCGCGAGCGAGGTCCAACATCACCTCGGTCGCTATGCCCCGGCGGCGCAGCGCGACATCCACCGCCACGTTGGTGATGTGCGCTGCTTCGTCCATATAGATCATCCCCCCGTACCCGACCACCCGTCCACCGATGAGTGCCACGAGGTAGTGCCGAGATCCGCGTGCCTGCATCGCCAGTTCATCCTGAAACACGCCCTCGGTCCACGGTTGCGGATACGCGGTGGCTTCGATGTCCATGATTTCCGACAGATGCGAACGACGCATCGGTTCGATCACGAGGGCGTCCGAGTCCGTCGGGCGCTCGTACCGACCGAACCACCGACTCAACACGTTCATGCGCTGCTCCGAGTCAACCAATTGATCTCCGCATCGGCCTCGCGTAGGTACATGGCGACCACACTCGGCACGTTCGGAGGTGTCGCGTCGTCACGCATCAAACGCTCGTGGGCGATCGTCGCGATGCATCGCGCATGCGGCCAATCATTGCCAGGATCACCGAATGTCACGTTCCACGCTTGTGGTCCGAGACCCGCGAGGATTTCCTCGCGGTGACGACTCGCGTACTCCCCCACCAGCAGCGAACGTTGGTCGCGTTCGCGAATGCCGGCGAGGAGGTCGTCCATTCCCCCGACACGAGGTGCAACGACGCGAGTTCCCGCGGCGCGATGTACTGCCCATGCGACCTCTCGGCGTCGGGCATCGATGGTGGGAACAACGACCTCCGCCTGCTCGACGCCCGTT
Organism: Actinomycetota bacterium; assembly: GCA_005793785.1. Taxonomy (GTDB): domain Bacteria; phylum Actinomycetota; class Acidimicrobiia; order Acidimicrobiales; family Ilumatobacteraceae; genus F1-60-MAGs027. The sequence continues at coordinate 4,010 of SXPW01000053.1, forward strand.
GCCGGCAGGCTTGCCACCAACGCTTCCAATCCGTCCACGCCGACGAGTGGAATCGACAACGCAAAGGCGAGCGCCTGCGCCGTGGCGATACCGACGCGCATGCCCGTGAACAACCCGGGACCCACGTCGACGGCGACCGCATCGAGTTCGCGGAGGGAGACGCCGGCACTCCGTCTGACGAAGTCGATCATCGGGGTGAGGTCCTCCGCATGACGGCGTTCGCTCCTGGTTTCGCTGCTCGCCATCACCGACGTGCCGTTGATCACGGCAACGCTCACCATTTCGGTCGCGGTATCGATTCCAAGGATGATCACGACCCGACCCCCGTGCGCAGTCGATCTGCGAGACGCACGAAACGTGCCTCCCAGCCCGAGCCCCGCCAAGTCAGGGTGATGTTTCGCAAGTCCCCACCGGCATGTGCGAACGTCACGACGAGGGCGTCGTCGAACGCCCCCGGCACGAGGTCTCCCCATTCCACGACGAGTACGGCACCGCGTCGCCGTGCCTCCTCGAGACCGAGATCGTCGAGTTCACCCGTTCGCTCGAGTCGATACAAATCGGAGTGCACCACCGACAGTCGACCACCCACGTATTCGTGTACCAGCGTGAACGTCGGTGAGGTCACGACGTCGGTGATACCGAGTGCGGCGCACAACGCCTTGGTGAACGTGGTCTTGCCGGCACCGAGTTCGCCGGTGAGGAGTAGTACGTCGCGAGGTCGAAGTTCATCGGAAATCAACCGGGCGACTCGTGCGGTGCCGTCTGCATCCTGCGACGTGACGTCGAGTTTCAGCATTGGGTCACTTCTTCGTAGATTCGTGGAACTCGCCCCGAGATCGCACACACCACCTCGTAGGGAATCGTTTCGAGGGCGGCCGCCCAGTCACCCACCGTCACCTGCGAATCTCCCTGGACACCGAAGAGCACCGCATCGTCACCGATCCCCACGACGTCGTCGCCACAGTCCACCATCATCTGGTCCATCGTCACCACGCCGACGATTCGTCGCCGACGGCCACCCACCAACACGCTGGCCGTCGTTTGCCATGATCGTCGAGCGATGCCGTCCGCGTACCCCAGTGGCAGGGTTGCAATAGTCGATTCTCGCTCCATCACCGAGCGCAGACCGTAACTCACGCCTTCGCCCGCACGTACGCGTTGCACGTGCGACACCTGGGTTCGAAGCGACATCACCGGTCGCAATCCGGACATCGATGCGTCGGCGAGTGCTCCGGGATTCAACCCGTACATTGCGATTCCCGCTCGCTTGATGGTGCTCGTCGGCGAGATGCCGCGCAGCGTCGCCGCCGAATTGGCCGAATGCACGTGTCGAAGGTCGGGGGCAATCGTTCGAATCTGCGAGACCACCGACTCGAATACGTCCAACTGACGTTGCGTTGCGGCACTGCCCGGGTCATCGGCCGTCGCAAGGTGCGTCATCACACCTTCGAGCAGCACGTCTCGATCGGCGACGATACGACGTGCGCGCTCGACCGCGTCCGCAATCGGAACCCCCACCCGGTGCATTCCCGTGTCGACCTTGAGATGCACACGCACCTTCTTGCCGAGTCGTCGTCCAGCACCCGCCAGCGCCGCAATGACTCGTTCGTTGTACACCACGCAGGTCACGTCGTTGGCCGCCAGGACGTTCGCATCAACGACGGGTTGTTCGCTCATCACCATGATCGGAGCGTCGATTCCCGCGTCACGGAGCTCGAGCGCCTCCTGCGTGAGCGCCACGCACAGCCCCGATGCACCGGCCACCAGCGCGGTTCGGGCACACGGGACCGCGCCGTGACCGTACGCATTCGCCTTTACGACAGCCCAGAGTTCACCCTTGGCGACGTGCGACAGCAACGTCGAGACGTTGTCGCGCAATGCACCGAGGTCGATCACGGCACGAGTGGCCCGCGATGAGTTCACGACGTCTACTCGGCGGCAACGACTGCCACGGCAACGTCGTCCGTGTGCGAGATCGAAACGTGCCATCCCGATACCCCGCGTCGTTCGGCAAGTCGTGCGGCGCGACCCGCAACGCGCAACGCGGGTCGACCATCGTCGGCGCTCACGATCGACACATCGTGGAAGTCGAACGCCCCGATTCCGACACCCAACGCCTTCATCGTCGCCTCACGAACGGCAAAGCGCGCGGCCAGCATGGCTGACGCGTCAGCACGACGAGCAGCGAGGTCCCGTTCGCCGTCGGTGAAGAGTCGCTCCAGCAAGCGCGGTGACCGGGCGAGCGCTTCTTTGAATCGTGGAATGTCCACGGCGTCGATGCCCAGCCCGATCATGTGCCACGCCCTTTCGCGTGGTCGAAGAGCACTCGGCTATTCACCGGCGCGCCACATGTCGGCCGTGGAGGTGATCGGCAGAATCAAGGCGTCCGCAGGCGACACCTCCGCGAGTCGATCCTCGCGGAACGACGACTCGGTCTCCGTCACGGCGTCGACGAGACGTTCGTACCGATTGTCGTACCCCTGCAGCACCTGCTTCATCACGCCGGCTGGGAGTCGATCGTGGAAGAGCACGTGCAACAGCGTGATCCCCGTGGTCTCACTGCCCTTGGTTTCGGGCACCAGGATGACCGTTCGATTGTCGCGCCGTCCGCGCGCCACGAGTACTTCCTGTGACGTCGCTACCCGGCGCTTGGTGCCGCGCAGCGAATTGTTCGTATCGACGCGTGACTGGAGGTCACGCGCTATTCCGCCACGATCGACGATCATCACCGTGGAGTCGGCGGCCGAAGGGTCTCCTTCGATTCGATAGCGAGTGAAGCCGACCACCGAGGCGATCGCCGGATCAAGGTCAGCCAGCACCTTCAACACACCGTACGGGAGCCGTTCGCGTGCGGCGCCGGCATTGAGCACCGCCTTCACCAACGTTCGATCGAGCAGACCTTCCTCACTGCGCGAAATTCCGACCGTGATGGTCTTTGCCTGGTGCTTGATGGCATCGATGGGACGGGTGAGTTCGTCGATGGCCCGGGTGAGTGCCGCGGTGATGTCATCGAGCAATGCCTCCGGAGTGGCGATCTTGCCGAAGTCGCGCTGATAGGTCTGGAGAGGATTCGGCGACATCGCGGTTCGCAACATTCCGACCACGCGAACCGCGGTGGAGGCCTCGAGATTCCCGTCGTAGGCACCGGTGGACAACGCATCGAAGAAACGGTTCGCGGCGAACCCGATTTCCGCGTGCACCTTCTGCAGCAACGCAGCACCTTGACCGCCTCGCTCCACCGCGTGTTCCACCACCTCCCTCGTTTGGCGTAGGGGTCGCGCGAGAGCATCGATGGCGAGTGCGGCCTCGTAGCCGAACAAGTGGCCGACCATGACCGAAAGCACGAATGCCACACGCGAGTCGACCAACGGCACCTCGATGACCGCAGCGGCGGCACCGAATCGTTCCTCTCCCACCGTCGCCACCACGATTGGCAAGGCCTTGTGTGCCCGATAGATCTCGATTTCCTTGGCGACATCCGATGCAGTTCCTCCGCCGAGGCCGGCCGCGCACACGAAGATCAGCGGCTCGCACGACAGGTCGATGTGTTTCTTGTCCTCGGTGATATCGCAGGCGATCGACTTGTAACACAGCTCGCTCAATTTGATGCGCACTTCTTCGGCGGCAACCGCGTTGGACCCGTTGCCGACGACCGTCCAATAGCGGCGGGAGGTCGCAAATGCGCGGGCAGCATCGGCGATCTGCGGGCGCAACTGCAACGTCTCGGTGAGGGCATCGGGCAAGGCACGCAATGCGAGGAGCAATTGGTGTCGATCGTCGGCGGAACCAGTTCCGATCGCCTGGGCAATGGCGCACGACACGAGTGCGCCCGCGGCCACTTGCGCATAGAAGGCCTTGGTGCTGGCCACGCTCATCTCCACGTCGCGCCCGTCCGACGTGTACACGACACCATCTGCCTTCGCGGCGAGCTCGCTTCCCCGTCGATTGACGATGGCGAGCACGCGCGCACCACGCGATCGAGCCAGATCCACCGTGCGATTGGTGTCGGTGGTCGTACCACTCTGACTGATCGCGATGATCAACGTGTCGCTCATGTCGAGGGTGAGCCCGAAGCCCGAGAGCTCGGTGGCCGGCAGTGCGTCAACCCGCAGTCGATCGTCGCAGAGTTGCTTCAACAGGTTGGCAAGTGAACGTCCGGCAATGGCTGCAGTACCCTGACCGATCACGCGTACGCGATGAAGGGTGCCGGCGACGAGTTCGTCGACGATGCGTTCGGGCATCTGGGACTCGTCGAGTACCACGGACAGTCGCGAATCCCGTTCGACGATTCTCCCGCGCAGGGTCTTGGCGAAACTCTTCGGTGCTTCGTTGATCTCCTTCGAAAGGAAGTGATGTTGCTCACCACGATCGATGTCCCTGGTGGTGACCTCTGCGGTGATCATGTTTCCGGGCGTGAGCGACAACTCGGTGCCGTCATAGGCCCGCAAGGAAATTCCACTCTCCAAGCCGGCGAGGGCGCCATCCAAGACGAGCACTTGCCCACGACTCGAAGGACGGTCGGGGTGCGCCAGCGATTCGCCGTCCATGCGCACGTACCGTTGGGTTTCCTCGACCACGCCGTACGGTTCGCTGGCCACCACGTAGCGATTCTCTGCGAGTCCGACGCACAAGCCTTGACCGCTTCCCTTGAGCGCCAGCAACAGGGTGTCCGGTTCGTCCGCCGACGCCGCGGCGATCGCCACCGAACCATCGAAAGCGGCAACCGTCTCGCGGAAAGCGTCGGCGAGCGGCGTTCCTTTCGCGATCGATCGCGAGACGAGGGTTGGAATGACCTTCGCATCGGTGGTGATCGGCTGGGCAAGTCGAAGTTCATGACGTGCCCGCAGGTCGGCGTGATTGTCGACGTCACCGTTGAGTGCGGCGACGAGGTATGCGGCGTCGGCGGTTGATTCCACTTCCTCACTGTTCACCGGATGGGCATTGGGTTCGGAGATGATGCCGACGCTCGCCCAACGCGTGTGCCCCAGCACGGCTACCCGCGAACCCGATTGACTCACGAGCAGTCGGAGAAGATCGTCGTTGGTAACCGCGGTGCGCATCACTCGCGTGTTGTCGCCCAGTTCCCCGATCTCCGCGGCTGCCTTGTAGACGAACGACCACGCCGTGCGGGTGATTCGCACGGCGCCGGAGGTGAACAGATTGTCGTCGTGCCGATTGGCGAGGAGCGGCACCACCCGTGGGTCCTCGCGACTCACCCCATGGTTCCAGACCATGACGTGCACGCCGGCGGAATCGCGGCCGCGAACTTCGAGCCGATCGATCGCCGACAACGCCTGCTGAATCGAGAGATAGGCAGCCAGCGACGACCTGCTCGCCCTGGCACCAGCCAACCCCTCGACTGCCAGTGCCGTACGAATGCGATCACTGCGGAGTGACCACACCGCGTCACGAATCGCCGTGAGCAAGTTGGCGGTGCGTTCGAGTGCAACGGCGCCCTGCGATGCGTCGGCCCGCTCGAGGTGCCGATCGGCGTCACCGAGACGCGATTCCAATCGATCCAATCGGTTCGTCAGACCGGAGATGAACTCACGATTCCCCGCCATGAGCCACAAACCGGCATCGCCTCGCAGCGTCGCGTCCACCTTGGCTGACTCCGCGGCCATGGTTGCCAACACGTCATCACTCGGAAGCCCGACTCCCGCGGCACCCCACGTAGCGAGAATCGCGTCGAGCCGAGCGAGGAGCCCGTCGCCATCGGGTACTTCGCGGGTTTCGGGGCGCGACAGTACCGCGATGATGCCGCACATGGCGGCAATTCTACCTATGCACGCGCGATGACTGCCCGCTCGAGTCTCGTCGCCACATCGTCGGCGACCGATTGCGAGTGTGCCTCGACCATGATTCGTACCAACGGTTCGGTTCCCGACACTCGAACGACGATTCGACCGTCGTCGCCCAACGCATCACGTTCGCGAGTCAGCAGATCGGAAAGCAACGACTCGACGTCGTCGGGTCTCTGCGCCACCCGGACGTTGCGCAACACCTGTGGCACGCGGGTCATCACGTCACGTGCGAGATCATCGAGCGTTCGCTTGCTGCGACGCACGAGGTCCAACAACAAGATTGCCGACAGCAAACCATCGCCCGTCGTTGCATGACGGGCATGGATGATGTGGCCGCTTTGCTCACCACCCAGGACGAAGCCACCGTCATCCATCGCTGCCAGCACCGCTCGATCGCCGACCTCGGTGACCACGGCGGTAATGCCATGACGCTTCATCGCGCGATGGAATCCGAGGTTCGTCATGCTCGTCACCACCACGGTGTCGTTGGCGAGGAGATTGCGTTGCTTCAGGTCGATAGCGGCGAGGGCGATCAATCGATCACCGTCCACGACGTTGCCCTTCTCGTCCACGGCGATGAGTCGATCGCCGTCGCCATCGAATGCCACGCCAACCACACCGAGTCGTGCGCAACGTGCGGCGAGTGCCTCTGGATGGGTCGCACCGCAACCTTCGTTGATGTTGCGACCGTCGGGTTCGTCGTTGACGATGTCGGCACGCACACCGAGCGCCGCGAGGATCCGACCTGCCACCGAACTCATCGCGCCGTTCGCACAATCGACCGCGATGCCGACGTCGCCGAACGGCGCCACTCCGAGCGTCTTGACGAGTGCACCGACGTACTCCTCGAGGACCGCTCCATCGACACTGGTCGATTCGGCACCGCTCGATTCGGCACCGCTCGATTCAACGCTGGGCCGGGCACTCGCGTCCGACCTCGGGGTCGTCGCACCGGCCGGTGGGGCTGCGTGCCACAGCGTCTCGATACGCCGTTGTGTCTCGTCGCTCAACTTGCTGCCACCCGGGGCAAATACCTTCACGCCATTGTCTTGCCAGGGATTGTGCGAGGCAGTGATCGAAGCGGCGACACAGTTGCGGTGCCTTGCCGCGAATGCCAGGGTGGGAGTCGGAACCAGCCCGGCATTCACCACGGTTCCACCCCGAGACTGCACGCCTCGCGCGAAGGCGCTCAACAGCATCGCACCGCTCTCCCGACCGTCATGACCGATCAACACGTGATGCCGGGGCCACTCGGCTGCCACGGCCGCGCCGAGACGTTCGATGTCGTCCGTGCCGAAGTCGGTTCCCACTCGACCGCGGACACCATCGGTACCGAAACGAATGCGTTCAGCCATCATGCACCACGCATCCATCTTGCCCAGCAACTCTGGGCAGCAACCAAATGGTTTAGCGCTTGGTGTACTGCGGCGCCTTGCGCGCCTTCTTGAGACCGTACTTCTTGCTCTCCTTCTTGCGCGCGTCGCGAGCAAGAAGTCCGGCGCGCTTCAGTGCCGGGCGATGCGTCGGGTCGAGTTCCACGAGCGAGCGAGCAACGGCGAGTCGCATCGCGCCGGACTGTCCGGCGCTGCCGCCGCCGACGATGTCGACGTCAAGGTCGTAGGTCTGCAACGTGCTCGTGATGCGCAAGGCCTCGGTGGCGTTGTTGCGGTGAATCGCGGTGGGAAAGTACTCGTCGAAGGCCCGTCCGTTGACGGTGACCTTGCCGGAACCGGGTCGCAATCGAACTCGTGAGACGGCGCTTTTGCGACGACCCGTGGTCTGGGTGAGTGGCTTGGTTGCCATGGTGGACGGTGTTTCCTCTCGTTACGACGGTGGAGTTGATTATCGGGCTTTTGCGTCGCTCATGTCGACGACGATCGGTTGCTGTGCCGAGTGCGGATGCTCGGCACCCGGATACACCTGCAGCTTCTTGATCATCGCACGCCCGAGACGACCCTTCGGAAGCATGCCGTGCACGGTGCGACGAATCGCCGCCTCCGGTTTGCGGTCGAGAAACTGCGAGTACTTCTCCACCCTGATACCGCCGGGGAATCCGCTGTGTCGAGCCACGATCTTGTCGTCGGCCTTTCCGCTGGTGAGCACTACTTTCGACGCATTGATGATGATGACGTGGTCACCCGTGTCCATGCTCGGTGTGAACATCGGCTTGTGCTTGCCGCGAAGCAACGTGGCCACCGTGGTGCACATCCGGCCGAGTACGAGACCCTCCGCATCGATCACATGCCACGCACGCTGCACGTCACTCGGCTTGGCGGTGTAGGTTCGCATGTCGTTTGCCTTTCGATCTGACGAGCGCACCTGTTGGCGGCGCATGCCCGACCCATGAAGGATACGGCGATTTTCGACGGGTCACACTCCCCGCCAGGTTCCCGCTCACACCGTGAATTGCACCGTCGTTACCGACCCACGGCTGCGAGCCAGGCCGCCACCCGTCCGGCGAACGCTTGCTCCGAGTAGCGGTCTTCTACGTCCGATCTGCAATCGCGGCGTTGAATCGTGCCGAGTCGATCCACGGCTCCCGCCACGGCGGACACATCGTCGGGGGGAACGACGAATCCGGTACGACCGTGGTGCACGATCTCGGCGGGTCCGCCTCGATCGTAGGTAATGACCGGCACACCGCAAGCAAGTGCCTCGATGGCGACATTGCCGAACGCCTCCACCCAGTAATGCACCATGATGAGTGCCGCGCTCCGACCGAGCTCGCGTTGCAGGACATCCGTGGTCAGGAAGCCTCGATACTCCACCGTCGCATTCGGAAACTCCCTCGCCGCGTCGTCCCACACGCTCCGGTCCTCCATGACACCGAACGCATTGACGACTCGTCCGGTGAGCGTGGCCACCGCGAACGCATCGCGAACTCCTTTCTCGCGCGAAATCCGCGCCACGAACGCGAGCGAGGTATCGGGTGCTTCGACGTAGTCGTAAGCCGAAAGATCGATACCGCTCGCCACCACCGTCACCCGACCTGCAATCTCGCGCCCGAAGCTCCGGGCCTGGGCATGACTGTGCATGGCAACGCAACGCGAGGACCGATCGACCGCCATTGCGACCGCCCGATCCATTTCGTCGCTGAGCGAGCCCATGCTGACAAGATGCGCGACGGGAATCGGACATTCCCGGGACGCCACGAAGGGCAGCGCGTCGTAGGCGAAGTTCAGCACGATGTCGAAGTTCCCGGAGCGCGACATCTCCGTCACACGACGCCACATATTGACGAGTACCGAATCGTCGGGGACGACCGGAGGCGTCGATCTGTCCAGCGTTTGGCTCGGCACGTGGAGCGCACCACCGACGCGTTCGATCGTCGTCGTCGGTGCAACGTGCGAATCAACGGGTGCCACCACGGTGACCGTGTGCCCGAGGGTGGAGAGACCCCGCACGAGGGTGCGCAGCGTGAGTTCCACGCCGCCGCCCAGCCCCGAACCCAGGGGCCCGACCGGGGTCGACAAGCAAATGATGCGCATCGCGGCGTTTCGTCGAACTACTCGACGGAACCCGGATAGCCGACTTCCCACAAACACAGACCGTGGGGGGGAGCAAGCGTCGACGCGTCTTGGCGGCGACCCGAGCGAATCAACGACATCATGTCGCTCGGCGGGCGCTTCCCCAGTCCGATGTCGGTGAAGGTTCCCACCAACGAACGAACCATCTGATGGCAGAAGGCATTGGCACGAATCTCGAAGACGAATCGGTCGTCGATTCGACTCCACGTTGCGCGCATGACATAGCGAGTCATCGAAACCGACTTGTCGTTGTCGTCATCACCTCGCGCGGGCTTGCGACAGAATGCCGAGAAGTCGCGCGAACCGATCACCGCGTCGCACGCAAGTTGCATCGGTCTGAGGTCGAGAGGATGGCGAACGTGCCAGGCGGTCGTCGCAGAGAATGGGTCCGGAGTCGGCGAGTTGAGGATGGTGTAGCGATAATGACGCCAGATCGCCGAGAACCGCGCGTGGAACGACGAATCGACCCATTGCACATCTCGCACCGCGATGTTCGGACCACACAACGAATTGAGCTTGCTCGGCAGGGACTCCAACTTCAACCGACTCGGCAACTCGACGCTCACCACCTGTCCGCGAGCGTGTACACCCGCATCGGTCCGACCTGCGGCGACGAGTTCGACGGGAACCTGGGCGATCTTCTCGAGCGCCTCACGCAAAGCGGCATCGACGGTCGGCACATCGGGATTCGGCGCAAAGCCGTGGAATGCGGTGCCCTCATAGGCAACGATAAGGCGCGCCGTTCGACGTTGTAGAGAGTTCACGGCCGCTCGACGCTCACGGCCGGAACGGATTAGACGAGTTCGATCCGCGCCATTGGTGCGCGGTCACCGTTTCGCTCACCGAGTTTGAGGATGCGAACGTAGCCGCCGTTGCGCTCCATGTAACGCGGCGCCACGTTCTTCACGAGTTTGTTCGTCATTTCCTTGTCGTTGAGATACGCCTGAATCTGGCGAATCTTGTGCAGGCTGGCGGCGTCGTTGGTCTGCGCCTTCTTCGCCTTGGAGATGAGTCGCTCGGCAATCGGACGAAGCGCCTTCGCCTTGGCCTCGGTGGTTTCGATTCCCTCGGCTGCGAACAATGACGCAGCCAAGTTGGCGAGCATCAGCCGCTGGTGACCGGCGGATCCGCCGAATTTCTTGCTACGGCGTGGTTCTGGCATGGATAATCGTCTCCTTGTGTGGTCTGCGCGTCAGACGCGCAGTGCGAGCCCGCGCTCGTCGAGTTTGCCCCGCACCTCGGCGATGCTCTGCGCACCGAAGTTCGGAAGACCTACGAGTTCCTCCTCGGTGCGAGCCACGAGATCACCGATGGTGTCGATCTTGGCCCGCTTCAAGCAGTTGTACGGGCGCTGCGAGAGCATGAGGTCCTCGATCGGCATGTCGAGTTCGGGCGAGCCCGAGCCGCTGAGCGTGGATTCCCCGAGTTCGAGCGCGATCGGCTCGTCACTCAACGACGCGACCAGTTCGAGCAGGTTGCGCAACGTGGCACCAGCCGACGCAAGCGCCTCGGCCGGAGTGATGGAACCGTCGGTCTCGACATCGAGGATGAGGTTGTCATAGTTGGTCGACTGCGCAACGCGCGTCGGCTCCACTTCGAAACTCACGCGACGAACCGGCGAGAACAATGCGTCCACCGGGATCACTCCAATGGTTCGCCGTCCAGCGTCACGATCGCTACCGAAGTAACCCTTGCCTCGCTCGATGGTGATTTCCATCGACAGACTGCCCTTGGCGGACAGCGTCGCAATGTGTTGCTTGGCGTTGATGAACTCGACTCCGGCAGGAAGGCTGATGTCGCCGGCGGGGAGATCCTTGGGTCCGGTGGCGTCGATGCGCACGGAGACCACGTCGTCAACCTCGCTCTTCACCACGATGTCCTTCAGGTTGAGGATGATCTCGGTGACGTCCTCGGTGACGCCCTCGATGGTGGTGAACTCGTGCAGGGCCTTGTCGAACTTCACCGAGGTGACTGCTGCACCGGGAATGGTGGACAACAACATGCGACGGAGCGAGTTGCCGATCGTGTGGCCGAGACCCGGCTCGAGCGGCGAGACGGAGAACTTCTGACGATTGTTGACCGATTCGCCGACCGCTGAAACTGTGGGGCGCTGAATGACGAGCATGGTGGTATCTCCTGGCTGTTGTTGGGGGTTACTTCGAGTAGAGCTCGACGATGAGTTGTTCCTTGACGGGAACGTCGATCTGTTCGCGTGTTGGAACGTCGCGGATTGCGACGGCCTTGCCGCCATCCTGGGCGTCGAGCCACGCCGATGGTGCACGACCGAGGGTGTCGATGTTGTGCTGGATGACGATCATGTTGCGCGCCTTGTCGCTCAGGCTCACCACCTGCCCCTTGTCCAGGGTGTACGACGGAATGTTCACGCGCTTGCCATCGACCTTGACGAGACCGTGGCTCACGAATTGGCGGGCCTGCGGGCGCGATGCTGCCCAACCAGCGCGATAGACCACGTTGTCGAGTCGCAACTCGAGGAGACGGAGGATGTTCTCACCAGTCGGACCCGAACGACGCACCGCCTCGTCGTAGATCTTGCGGAATTGACGCTCAAGCACGCCGTAGATGTACTTTGCCTTCTGCTTTTCCTGCAACTGATTGAGGTATTCGCCGTCACTGGAGCGGCGACGGGTGCGACCGTGGGCTCCAGGCGGGAACGGTCGACGCTCGAGGGCCTTCGTGCCCTTGGCGTTTTCGAAGACGTTGATACCGAGTCGGCGCGAAATGCGAACCTTGGGACCTGTGTAACGAGCCATGACTACGGACGCTTCCTCTTGGGTTGACGACAGCCGTTGTGCGGTACCGGACTGACGTCCTTCACGCTGGTGACCTCGATGCCGAGATTCTGAATCGAACGCAGTGCCGTGTCACGACCCGAGCCCGGACCCTTCACCAACACTTCGGCACGGCGCAATCCCATTTCCATTGCTGCACGACCTGCCTTTTCGGCGGCCATCTGTGCGGCGAACGGGGTGCTCTTGCGTGAGCCAGAGAAGCCGACTCCACCCGACGACGCCCAGGCGATGACGTTGCCCGCGGCGTCGGTGACGGCCACGATCGGGGTGGTGAACGTGCTCGTGATGTGCACCACTCCGGTGTTGACGTTCTTGCGTTCGCGCTTGCGCGACTTGCGTGGCGCTGCTGGTGTTGCTGCTGTGTCCGACATTTACTTCCTCACGGCGACTTTCTTGTTGGCGACGGTCTTCTTGGGTCCCTTGCGGGTGCGGGCGTTGGTGTGCGTGCGCTGACCACGAACCGGCAATCCCTTGCGGTGGCGTGTGCCTTGGTAGGAGCCGGTCTCGATCTTGCGCTTGATGTCCTGTTGCACGTCGCGACGACGATCGCCCTCGACCTTCAGGTTGTTCTCGATGTAGACACGAATCTTGTTCACGTCGGAGTCGGAGAGGTCGCGAACTCGCGCGCTCGGATTGATGCCGAGGTCCTGGCACATCTTGGCCGACGAAGGGCGACCGATGCCGTGGATGTAGGTGAGAGCAATCTCCACCCGCTTCTCGCGCGGAATGTCGACTCCGGAAATACGTGCCATGTTGGTTGTCCTCTTAGCCCTGACGCTGCTTGTGTCGCGGGTTCTCGCAGATCACC
>SXPW01000054.1 GCA_005793785.1 Actinomycetota bacterium
CGATCGGCGACATGGCGCGCGAGCAACCCGACGGCGTATTCGATCTCGTCGTTCTGTCGTACAACACCCTGTTCAACCTCGGCGACCAGAATCTGCAACGTGAATGCATCGCGCAGTCGGCCGCGCGCCTCTCGGCTGGCGGTCGTCTGGTGATCGATGCGTGCGTCATCGACCCCGACGCGCCAGCGGTGGGCACCACCACCGAGCGCCGTGGCAGGTGGTCGCTCACCACGACGAGCACGTTCGATTCACGCACTGGTGACGTCGTCGGAACGATCACGAGCATCCACGACGACGGCCGAATCGTCGAGCGACCGTTCCGAATCACCTATCGGTCCCCCGAGGCGATCGAGCACGATTGCTCGTCCGTCGGGCTTCGTCTCACGACTCGCTACGAGTCGTGGCGAAGGACACCGTTCACCGATGCTTCCTCGCGACACGTGAGCGTGTTCGAGAACCTACGCTGAAGCGATGAGCACCATCCGGGTTGCACGGGAAATCCGAGCAAGTGTGGAGCAGGTCTGGCGCGTGGTGGAACCGGTCGAGCGTCACGTGGATTGGATGGCGGACGCCGAATCCATCGAATTCATCACCACACAGCGTCGCGATGTCGGGACGGAGTTCCGCTGTCGCACCAAGGTGGGACCGCTTCGCCTCACCGACGTCATGCGAATCACCAAATGGGAGCCGCGTCGAGCGATGGGCGTCGAACACGTCGGCCTCGTGACCGGCAGCGGAGTGTTCACGCTCACCCCACTCGGCGACCGACTCACGCGTTTCGAATGGGAGGAGACGCTGACGTTTCCCTGGTGGCTGGGTGGCCCGCTCGGTGCGTTCGTCGGTGGCACGGTGGTATTGCGCGCCATCTGGCGCGGCAATCTACGACGGCTCGCCGTCTTATGCGAGGCCGCGAACTAGCGCGGTTGCCGCCATCGCCGCGACCACCACCACGATGAACGGCGCCCGGCGCCACACCGCAATCACCGCGACGATCAGTCCCGCTGCCCGAGCATCGAGGACGAGCGACTGGGCGGACGTGAACGTGTCCTTGGCGACCAACGCCGCAAGGAGACTCGCCGGAATCAATGCCAAGCAGCGCTCCAGCATCGCTGGTAGGCGTCGACCGCCCACGACGACGAAACCGAGCACCTTCAGACCGAAAGCGACCACCGACAACAGAACGATGAGTCCCCACAACTGCACCGACGACAACTGCATCGCCGACATTGCCTCGTCGTTCACGGGCGCACTCCGAAGAGCACACCGACGACGGCCACCAGGATTGCAACCCCGACGGGAACGAACGGTGTGAGCGCCACGCACACCACGGCACCGGTCAGCGCAGCGAGCCTGCCGCGTCGGGTGCGCAGGTGCGCCGGGAGCATCGCTGCGAACGCGGCCGGGAATGCAGCATCGAAGCCGAGGGCTCGCGTGTCGAGCAGCGATCCCGCCAATGCGCCGATCAAGGTCCCGAGATTCCACGTGACGAAGAGCGACAGCGCCGTCACCCAGAAGGCGGTGCGCGAGAGTCGTGGCTCCGATTCGGCCGTCGTCATCGCAGTCGTCTCGTCGATCACGAATTGTGCGGCAACGAGTCGCCGGAACAAGGGCAGACGATTGCCCGAGGCGTCGTTGGAGATTCTCCCCGCCAACACCAATCCATAGACGAAGTTGCGTACCGCGAGGAGCGCGGCTCCACCGAATGCCGCGCCGAGCGAGCCGCCTGCGCCGACCACGCTCATCGCCGAAAACTGGGATGCACCGGTGAAGGTGAAGAACGAGAGTGCACACGCCTGCCACACGTTCGCTCCGGCCGAGACCGCGGCGAGTCCGAAGGAAAGTGCGGTGATTCCGACGGCGCCACCGAGGGTCAGACTCGCGGTCACCACGCGCTTGCGTTCGGTCTCGTTGAACGATGAGTCGGCGCTCATGTCGTCACCCGTCCGACACTCGATCGCATCATGCAGAGATGCCGCGCAACATCTCGTCGGCGGCAGCCCACGGATCGAGTGCACCAGTAATCACTCGGCTCTCCAGATCGTCCCAGGTGGCGCCGCTGCAGAGTTCGCGTGCCCGCAGTTCGAGGCGTCGCTCGACGATCTCGCGCAGCTCCTCGCGACGGCGCGTCTCGCGACGCCGTTCGAGGTCCCCGGATGTCGTCGCGTTCGCCTGGTGGGCGACGATGGCGTCGAGAAGTTCTTCGACACCGCTCGAGGTGGTTGCGACGGTCGTCGTGATGGTCGGCGTCCATTCGTTGACGGCAAACTCGGTGAGTTCGATCATTGCGTTCAGATCGCGGCGTGTTGCTTCGACGCCGTCCCGATCGGCCTTGTTGATGGCAAAGACATCGGCGATCTCGAGCAGGCCCGCTTTGTTGGCTTGCACCGCATCGCCCCAGCCGGGGTTCACCACCACGACGGTCGTGTCGGCCTTGCCGGCGATCTCCACCTCCACTTGTCCCACACCGACGGTTTCGATGATCACCCAGTCGTGTCCCGTGGCATCCAGCACGCGCACCGCCTCGCTCGTCGCCAGCGCCAGTCCACCGAGATGTCCACGCGTCGCCATCGAGCGGATGTACACCCGTTCGTCGTGCGTGTGTTCCTGCATGCGGACTCGATCCCCGAGTATCGCGCCGCCCGTGTACGGCGAAGAAGGATCGATCGCCAGTACACCGACCCGCGCGCCGCGTTTGCGCAGTTCGCCGATGAGCGCCGACGTCAGCGTGCTCTTGCCGGCGCCGGGCGCCCCGGTGATGCCGACCACGTACGCGTTTCCGAGGTGGGGACTGGCCAAGCGGGCAACGACCCGGGCATCGTCACCACCACGCTCGACGACGGACAACAACCGAGCGAGTGCGCCTCGATCACCTCCGCGGGCGGCGACGAACAGTTCGGCGGGGTCGTACGACCGTGCAGCCATCGGTGCTACACCGCGACGACTTCAGTCACACCGTCGACGCGGTCCCGCATGATTCGCTCGATGCCCGCCTTCAACGTTTGATCGCTCGCCGGACATGTTCCGCAAGCGCCGACGAGCGTCACCGACACCACACCGGTGGCCTCGTTCACGTCGCGCAACACGATGTCGCCACCGTCGGCTTGCAACGCCGGACGAATCACCTCGATGGTCTCCTCGACTTGACTTCGAATGGACACTCTTCACCTCGTGCGATTCGACGTGCTGACGTGGGTCGAACCCCTTCTACGATAGGAGCGTGCTCGCACACCAAGGTGGTTGGGACGAGATTCTCCTCGTGGCAGGACCGATGGTAATGATCGTCCTTCTGTTGTGGCGGGCGACGAATCGCGTCAAACGCGCGTCACGTCGGCACCAAGACCGCTGAGACGACCAACCAGGTCGTCGTATCCGCGGTCGATGTGGTGGATGTCGTGTACGACCGTCTCACCGCTCGCCACCAGCCCCGCGACCACCAGTGCCGCACCGGCGCGAATGTCGGGGACGCGAACCTCGCCACCGATGAGTTCGTACACACCGCGCACGGTGGCCTTGTTGCCGTAGATGGCGATCGACGCCCCGAGTTTGCGGAACTCCTCGATGTATCGGAATCGTCCGGGGAAGAGCGTCTCGGTGACCGAACCCTCTCCCCGACTCACGCACAACATGCCGACGAGTAGCGGCTTGTAGTCGGTGGCGATTCCGGGGTACGGCTCGGTGATGAAGTCGATCGCCCGCAGGCGCTCGTGGGAGGTCACGCGAATTCCGTCGCGCTGCGGGGTGACCGCCACACCCATCCGCGCATAGCAATTGAGCAGTTCCTCCATGTGCTCCGTGCGCGCCGCGCGAACCACGATGTCGCCGCCGACGACGGCGACGGCCGCCATGTAGGTCGCCGCTTGTACGCGGTCCGGCACCACGGTGTAGCGGCTGCTCTTCAGCGACCCGCGTTCGCAACCATGGATGATCAAGCGCGAGGTACCGATGCCCTCGATGTCGGCCCCCATCTGCACGAGCATGTTGCACAAGTCCTGCACCTCTGGTTCGCGTGCGGCGTTGTCGATGACCGTGACACCCCTGGCGTAGATCGCCGCAGTCAGGAGGTTCTCGGTCGCACCGACGCTCGGAATGTCGAGTTCGATGTCGGTTCCCTTCAACCGCTCGGCGTGGGCGAAAATGTCGTACAACCCCTCCTCCACCGTGGCACCCATCTTCTGGAGTCCCGCCACGTGCAGGTTGATCGGTCGGCCACCGAAGTCGTCGCCACCCGGCCAGTTGATGCGCGCCGAACCATAGTGCGTGAGCAGAGGTCCGAGCACGTTGAGACTGGCGCGCATCTTGTCGAACTTCTCGAACGGGACCTCGGGGGTGATGTTGCCGGTATTGGTGAGCTGCAGTTCGTGGGTGCCAAGCCAGGTGGACCGGACACCGAGTGCACCGAGTGTTTCGGACATGGTGTGCACGTCGGTGATCGCGGGCACGTTCGTGAGCACGTAGTCGCCCTCCGCCAGCAGCGTCGCCGCCATGAGCTTCAAGACGGAGTTCTTCGCGCCCGGCACCTGAACGGATCCCGACAACGGACCGCTGCGGCGCACGACGATGCGCGGAGACTCGATTTTCACCACTCTCAGTATGCTCGCGCAGTGCCGTCATCTGGTGAACGCCGCGTACTTGCGTTGTTGGCACTCGCGTCGGTGCCGTTTGCTTTCGTCAACACGCTGTTCACCCAGACGGTGTCCTTTGCAGCCGATGAGTTCGGTCGAAGTGATTCCGACATCGGCATCGGCGCGGCGGTCGTGCGCTGGGGTGTCGTCCTCGTGCCACCCGTCGCCGTTCTTGCGGACCGTCTCGGTCGACGTCGGGTGCTCGTTGCTGCATTGTGGGGTGCCCCGGTTCTTGCGTCACTCGGAGCGTTCGCCCCCAACTACGAATGGCTCGTTGCGTCCCAGGCTCTCGCTCGACCGCTCGCTCTCGTCATCAACGTGATGATCCTGGTGATGCTCACCGAAGAGATGTCGCGCGAGACTCGCGCACGTTCCGTCGGCACGGTGGCGATTGCCAGCAGCCTCGGCGCGGGCATCGCCGTGGGCACCCTGCCCCTAGCCGACCTCGCGACGTCGGGATGGCGGTGGCTCTACCTCGTCTCGCTCGTGTTCCTGCCGGTCGCCCACTTCCTTCACCGCCAATTGGGTGAAACGGCCCGCTTCACACACATGCACGACGTCGATGCGATCACGATCGCCACCCATGTGTCGTCGGCTCGCTTGCTTTCGCAGATCGCCGCGGCATCGCTCACCGGATTGTTCGTCGCGACCGCCAGCGTGTACCTCGTCAACTACCTTCGCGACGTTCGCGGTTACGACGCAGTGATGGTGAGCGCGTTTACCATCGTCACTGCCATTCCTGCCGGGCTCGGCATCGTCGTCGGCGGTCGAATCGCCGACGAACGCGGTCGCCGCATGGTCGGCGCGCTGTCGCTCGTGATCGGTGCCTTGCTCGTGGTGTTGGCGTACTCCACCGGCGGTGTCGCCATGTGGTGCTTCGAAATCACGGGTGGCATCTTCCTCGGCGTTTCGTTCCCGGCGTTGAGCGTCTACCGGGGCGAGATGTTTTCGACGGCACGGCGTGGCATGGGGTCATCGGTGGTGACGGCCAGCGGTCTCATCGGGGGAAGCGTCGGTCTCATCTTCGCCGGTCGACTCCTCGATGCAGGATGGAACTACTCGCGGGTCATGGGTGTAATGGTTGTCGCTCCGGTGATCGTTGCAGTCATCGTGTTGGTGGCTTTTCCCGAAACGGCCCACCGCGAACTCGAGGAGATCAGTCCCGACGTCGTCGACGCTTCGCAATCCGGGTCGTCGCAGTCCTCTTGACCGGCTTGACCGGTGGTTTGGCGGTCGGTTTCTCGACGGGCAGCAGGCTCACTTCGATGCTCCTGCGCGAGTGGTTGAAGTCGCTCACTTGCAGCACGAGTGCCTCACCGATCTTCACGTGCTCGCGTGGCGTCCGCGGAGCCGGATTCTTCATCAGTCGCACCGGCAGATAGCCGGCCACCTCACCGATGCGCACGTATGCACCGTGCGACGCGAACGATTCGACGACACCCTTGATTCGCGCACCGACGGCGAACTTCGCGGCGAAGGATTCGAACTGCTCGACGGAATTCACCGCCGACGGCGATGGCGCACGCGTCGATGCAGTGGCAGGTGGCTCCTTCGTGGTCGCTCGCACGGGTTGACGTGGCGAAGGTCGTGGCGCGGTACCCACCGGTGGTCGACTGGTCGGACGCGGAATCGGAGCGGTCTTGTTGGGAACACCGCGACGCGGTGGTGCGTCCGTCTTGACCCGAACGGGTAGGCGATCGACGAACACCCAGCCCACGTGCGGCACGGGCTTCCCTCCGATCAAGCGACCCGGTTCGAAGAGCCAGACGTACATGTCATGGAATTCCTGATAGCTGTCGTTCGACACGACGGTTGCCTTCACCTTGTCGGCGATCATCAGGACGAATCCATCTCCACGTCCCACGGCGCCGGCCGGTGGAGTGACGAGCTCGCCGTTGGCGATTGCCTCCGAGAATTCAGCCGCCTCCTTCTTGTCGATTCGATGCCCGAAACTGGCGTCGACCACCACGGTGACCTGGGTCTTGGGGTACTCCTTCATGAAGGCGAGCACCGCCTCGTTCAGTTGCTTCAGGCTCGGCGCACCGCGGCCCTCCGTGGCGAGGTTGCTGCCATCCACCACGACATGGGAGGGCACGACACGGTCGGCGATCTTGGGTTTGGTGGTCACCACGCGGCGAACGTCGCGTCCATCAACTCGGCGAGTTCCTGGTCGTGCACGGCCTTGGACCCCGTGGCCGGGCTTCCCGATTCCACGCGCGCTGCATGGTGGAGGTCGTAGCCCCTGTCCTTCAATCGCCAGATGATGTGTTCGACGAAGTGCCAGGCTCCCATGTTCTCCGGCTCCTCCTGCAACCACAGCACTTCCCGCGCATTCGGATACCGATCGAGCACCTCGTGGATTTGACCTTCGGGGAACGGATACAACTGTTCCACGCGCACCACGGCAACCGCCGCTTGTCGCTTGGTTCGTTCGTTCATCGCGTCCCATGCGACCTTGCCCGAGCACAACACCACCCGCTTGACCGCCGAACGATCGGCCACGAATGGATCGTCGAGTACTTCTTCGAACGATCCGGTCGTCAACTCGGTGATCGGTGATCGACTCTCCTTCATGCGCAACGGCTGCTTCGGCGCCATCACGACGAGGGGCTTGCGTACATCGCGGCGAACTTGGCGACGCAACAAGTGGAAGTACTGTCGCGCAGTCGTCGGATAGGCGACTTGAATGTTGTCCTCGGCACACAACTGCAGGAACCGCTCGAGGCGTGCCGATGAGTGTTCGGGACCCTGACCCTCCATGCCGTGTGGGAGGAGCAACACCAAGCCGTTGTGCTGACCCCACTTGTCCTCCGCGGCCACGAGGTACTGGTCGATGATGATCTGTGCACCGTTGATGAAGTCACCGACCTGTGCTTCCCACAGCACGAGCGCAGCCGGGTTCGCATGCGCGTAGCCGTACTCGAAACCGAGCGCGGCGTACTCCGACAACAGCGAGTCGTACACCCAGAACTTCGCCGAGCCGGCGCCCAGATTGGCGAGCGGGGCGAACTTGGTCTCGTCGTTGTAATCGACGAGCACCGCGTGACGGTGGCTGAACGTGCCGCGTCGGCAGTCCTCGCCGGCGAGTCGTACGGGTGTGCCCTCGACGACGAGTGATCCGAATGCCAACGCCTCGGCGGTTCCCCAGTCCACTTCTCCATCCCGGTGGTAGGTCTCCGAACGCCCCTCGAATTGCCTGAGCAACTTCGGATGGACGGTGAAACCATCGGGGTACCTGTTGAGTGCGTCGAACACCCGATCAAGCACCTCTCGATCGACGCCCGTCGCAACGTGCGGCAGCACACCTGCCGGTTTGGGTGGCGGCGGAACCTTGGTGACGGCGCGGGCATGTGCACGCGTGTCGTCGAGGGCCACCTGCAACTTGCCCTGATAGTCCGCCAACACCTTCTCGGCATCCTCGAGGGTCACCACTCCGCGCTTCACGAGCGTCTCGAGGTACAACTTGCGGACGCTGCGTCGCTCCGCAATCGCCTTGTACATCAGAGGTTGCGTGTAACTCGGGTCGTCGCCTTCGTTGTGCCCGTGTCGGCGGTAGCACACCATGTCGATGACGACGTCCTTGTGGAATTGCCGGCGATAGTCGAACGCCAACTTTGCAACCCGCACGCAGGCCTCGGGGTCGTCGCCGTTCACGTGGAAAATCGGCGCTCCGACCGACTTGGCGATGTCACTGCAGTATTGCGACGAGTGAGCGTATTCCGGTGACGTCGTGAAGCCGATCTGATTGTTGATGATGAGGTGGATGGTGCCGCCGACGCGATATCCGCTGGTGTCGCTCATCGCCAGACACTCCGCGACCACGCCCTGACCGGCGAAGGCAGCGTCACCGTGCACGAGGAGTGGCAGCACGCTGAACGCCCCCGGCGGCTCGATCTGGTCTTGCATCGCCCGAACGGTGCCGAGCACGATCGGGTCGACCGTTTCCAGGTGACTCGGGTTGGACGCGAGTTCGACGGGCAACAACGCACCGCTGCGCGCCTGGAACTTTCCGGAGGCGCCGAGGTGGTACTTCACGTCACCGGATCCCTGCACGGCCTCCGGATCGACGTGACCCTCGAATTCGCCGAACAAGTGCTCGAGACTCTTGCCCACCACGTTGGCCAGGACGTTCAATCGACCACGGTGCGCCATGCCGATGACTGCGCCATCCATGGCGTGGTCGGCGGCGAGGTTGAGGATCATGTCCATGATCGGCACCGCCGACTCGGCGCCTTCAAGGCCGAACCGTTTCGTGCCCACGTACTTGGTGGCGAGAAATCGTTCGAATGCCTCGGCGGCATTCAGTCGTTCGAGAATGACCATCGGATCGGGCGTGACGTCGTCGACGTGTCCCTCCACGCGCTCCTGCACCCAGCGCTGTTCGTCGGTGTTCTGGATGTGCATGTACTCGATGCCGATCGTTCGGCAGTAGGCATCACGCAACACGCCCAGGAGGTCGCCGAGCGACGACCGCTGCACACCGCCGACTCCGCCGGTGGCGAACTCGCGATCGAGATCCCAAATCGTGAGCCCGTAGGTTAGCGGGTCGAGTTCGCGGGGCATCCGCGGCGCCTTCCAACGCAACGGATCGAGGTCGGCGATCAGATGACCGCGCACTCGATGCACACGAATGAGCGTCGCAACCTGCATTTGCTTGTGGGCCTGCAGATCGACGCCCTCGAGGTCGTTGGTGTCGTTGCGCCACTTGACCGACTCGTACGGAACCCCGAGGCTGCGGAAGATCGCCTCGTAGAAACCGTGTTCGCCGAGCAGCAACTCGTTGACGTACTTGAGGAAGAGTCCGCTCTCGGCGCCCTGGATGATGCGGTGGTCGTAGGTACTCGTGATGGTGACCACCTTGGACACACCGAGTTGGTTCAGTGCGCGTTCGTCACTGCCCTGGAATTCGGCCGGATAGTCGATGGAGCCAACTCCGACGATGACGCCCTGGCCGACCATCAAGCGCGGCACCGACTGGTTGGTGCCGATGGTGCCGGGATTGGTGAGGCTCACGTTCGCACCCTGGTAATCGTCCACGGTGAGTTTGTTGTTGCGAACCCGGCGAATGATGTCGTCGTAGGCGAGGAGGAAGCCCATGAAGTCGAGCGTGTCGGCGCCCTTCAGGACGGGCACCACCAGCGTCCGCTGGCCGTTGCCCTTGTCGACGTCCACGGCGAGTCCGAGGTTCACGTTCGTGTGTCGTTGCAGTTGCGGCTTTCCATCCGCATCGGCGACGAAGGCATTCTTCATGTTCGGGACCGCATCGGCGAGCGCTCGCACCACTGCGAAGCCGATGAGGTGCGTGAAGCTCACCTTGCTCTGCCCCGTGCGTGATCGGTAGCCGTTGATGACCCGACGATTCACCTCCAACAACTTGGCGGGAATTTGTCGCACACTCGTGGCAGTAGGCACGGTGAGACTGCGCTCCATGTTCGAGGCGATCGCGGCACCGACACCGCGGATCGGCTCCGGCACACCCGGCGGAGTCAGGGTCGGCGGAGTCGATGCGGTCGTCGTCTGCGTGGGGGTGATGGCCGGCGGGCGGCGCATCGGAAACGTGTCGTCACCAGGAACAGCGGTCCCCTGGGATCCGTTGGTCCCGTTGGTTCCAACAGGTGATGCAGGTGTTGTGCGAGCGGCTGACGGCAAATCCGTGCGACCAGCGGCGGGCGACTTGTAGTCGCTGAAGAATTCCCGCCACTGTTCGCTGACGGCGGAGGGATTGTCGCGGTAGCGCTCGTACATCTCCTCGACGAGCCACGAATTCGCCCCGAAGTCGTCGCCCGACGCAACGCCGAGTTGCTGGTTCACGGGCGAAGTCACGCCATCGAGCGTACTTATCTGGGCGCTCGGCCTAGCCGAGCATCGTTTCAGAAAGGAGCCACAGCACGAGCCACAGCACCCCGCTGGTGATGAGCGCGTTCTTGTGCGACTCGTACGGCCACAGCAACTTGTTGGTCGCCGCCGTGCCACCCAGTTTTCCGAGGGCGTTCACCTGCAAGATGGCGCCGAGCACCACTGCGATGATTACGTAGTTGCGCGCGTCGCCCGCCGATGCGCCGGAGAATGCACCACTGTAGAAGTGTGCCGAACCGACCATGAACCAGAGCATCGACACCGAGAAGATCATGTTCTGACGCGAGGCAAGGAGCGCCCGTCGTCCAGCCGCCGCGGCATTGGGGTCGGGTTGTCCGCCTCCGAGGACGTTCACCGCATTTGCCAGGACTACTCGTTGGTTCTTCCAGATCACCATCCACACGTTGGCGGCCATCGTGATGGCAAAGATCATGCCGACCGAGATCGCCGCGTCATGCCCGATGCCGGCGGTCGAACCCTCGCCGAGGACGTTCTGCCAGTAGTCGGGCTGACCGGTGATGAGGATTCCCGTTCCCAGGGTGGCGATCGCCGCCCAACGGAACCACCAGAGCGCACGTCGCGCCAACTTGTCGAGCGTGATGTTGCGCGCCTTGGCTTCGTCGCCGTACGTCGCAAGCGCGGGAACTTGGACGAGGTTGAAGTAGTACAGCAAACCGATCCAGGCGATTCCCACCAGGACGTGGAGATAGCGCATGAAGAAGTCGAGGAAGTAGTTGCCTGAGAAGAGTTCCATCGTGAGTCCTCCGGAGGTGGTTGATGAGCGGGCGACGTGCGTCGCTCGCTCTACGAAGGTAGTGGAAACTAGGTTGTACGTCGGTGACTGCCGAATTCATCTACACCTGCTACAAACTTGGCCGCTTTTATCCGCCAGACCGTCAGGTCCTAGCCGACATCTCGTTGTCGTTCTATCCGGGGGCGAAAATCGGCGTGCTGGGTTCCAACGGCAGCGGAAAATCGAGTTTGCTCAGGATCATGGCCGGACTCGACGATGGATTCTCCGGCGAGGCGCGACTGACTCCCGGATTCAGCGTCGGGCTTCTCGCCCAGGAGCCACAACTCGATGCCGACAAGGACGTCCTCGGCAACGTCATGGATGGTGTGGCCCCGATTCGCGACCTCCTCGCCGAATACGAGAAGGTCACCGCGATGTGGGGCGAACCCGACGCCGATTTCGAAAAGGTCGGTGCGCGACAGGCCGAACTCGAGTCCAAGATCGCGGCAGTCGACGCCTGGAGTCTGGAACGCAACGTCGAGATTGCCATGGACGCACTCCGCTGTCCGGCCAACGATGCCGACGTCACGAAGTTGTCGGGTGGTGAGCGTCGACGCGTGGCGTTGTGCCGGCTGCTCCTATCGCGTCCCGACCGGTTGTTGCGCGACGACCCGACCAACCATCTCGACGCGGAAAGCGTCGACTGGCGCG
>SXPW01000055.1 GCA_005793785.1 Actinomycetota bacterium
ACCACTCTGCGGGCCCTGTCGGTGAAACGTTCGAACACTGCTGCTACCGCCTTACTGGGGAATGGAGACCCTGCGTCGTATCGGAAAGTGTATCCCCGTTGATACTTCCCGTGGGCGGACGAGCGCCACGATGTGCCGTGAAAGGAAACGCACGCAGCGGCACAATTTGTGACCATTGTCCCCGCCCGTGAACACGGTGAGTCCTTGCAGCGTGCACCAGTTGTCCACACGGTACGCATAGCCTGACGAAGTGAATTTGGTGTCACCGTTGCTCGATCTTCCGCTCATGGCGGATGACCGCGAGCGAATCGAGTTGGCTCTGCGCAGTTCGGTTCGTACCGCTGACGCCTACCTCACCGAGATCGCATCACATCTCATCGTCGCAGGTGGCAAACGGCTCCGTCCGGTGCTTGCGGTTGCAGCAGCACAGGTTGGTAGCGACAAGCCGGTGTCGAACGAGGTGGTCCAGGGGGCAATCGCCTGTGAACTCGTCCACCTCGGATCGCTGTACCACGACGATGTCATGGACGAAAGCACCACCCGCCGTGGCGTAGAGACGGTGAATGCCAAGTGGGGCAATCTGCAAGCCATCGTGGCGGGAGATTTCCTCCTCGCCCGTGCGTCCGAGATTGCGGCATCGCTCGGCAACGAGGTGTCAGGACTACTGGCCAGAACCATCGGTCGATTGTGTGAGGGTCAGGTCGAGGAGCTACGCCACACCTACGACCGAGGTCGAAGCGTTCCGTCGTACTTGGTGAGCATTCAGGGTAAGACCGCCTCGTTGTTTGCAACCTCGGCACGAATTGGCTCGATGGTGGCAGGACATTCGACCGACATCACCGACACCATCACCAACGTTGCCGACGCCTACGGAATGGTGTTCCAGATCGTCGACGACGTACTCGACATCGTCGCGACCGATGAACAACTGGGCAAACCGGCCGGCCATGATCTCGAGGAGGGCGTGTACACCCTTCCGGTCCTCCTCTCGCTGGCTGCCGACACCGCCGAATCACGCGAGCTCTACGACCTGCTCGGTACGCCGCTGACGGCGAAGGAACGCACCAAAGCACTGAAGATCGTGCGCAACGGGACGGGGCTTGCCGGCGCGCTCGAGTCCGCTCGAAATTACGTGGCGATTGCCGAAGCGGAGTGTGCAAAGTTGCCGTCTGGTGTGGCGACCGAGGCGTTGCGCCGTGCGCCGCGTGCGTTGCTCGAATCTCTCGTCGATCTATAAACGACGAAGTTGATCCCAGCCCTCGTCGCTGGGCACCTCAACTAGCCAACACCACATCCGCTGCGGCGAGTCCCGAGAGCACCGCTCCCTCCACTCGCGGACCTGCGAAGGCATCACCCGCCAGGATGATTCCCTGCGTCGACCAGCATCGTTCCCGCCACGTGGTTTTCGGTGTCGCCATGCGCCACCGTTTCGGTTGGTGTTCGGTGACGGTCGCCGCCCCGAGCCACGGCGCAGCGAGTTGCATGACGAGGTCGTGCGTTGTCGCTTCATCATTCCACCAATGCATCTCGCTGAACGCCGGATTGCAGTGGAACGTCAATGCACGTTCTGGACTGATCCCTTTTTGTTTGTTGTCGGCGATGAACGAGAACGTGTCGTCGCCGTTTTGGACGCCACCTGGTTGGGGGACGTTGGTATCACCATTCACCACGACGAGTGCGGCAATGGTCTTGTCGTAGTCGATGGTGCGGATGCCGTCGGGAATAGAGAGGTCGGTGTTCGCCAGTAGCGACATGGTTTGGGGAATCGGACAGGTAACCACCACGACGTCCGTAAGGAGTTCTCGGCCGTCATCAAGTCGAACGCCCCACCCGTCCGATGCGCGTTCGATACTGAACACCATGGTGGAACAGCGAACGTCCAAGCCTTGCGCCAAGTACTTGGTGATCGACGTCATGCCATGCGCGCCGCACATTCGAGGATGACCATCGTTGTCGGAGAAGCCACGACACCACTCCATTGCCACTCCCGCACGCATCCATTCCCCGGCGATGGTGGCAAATTCATCGGAGCGTGCGGTGAAGAATTGCGCGCCGTGATCGACCACTGCGTTTCCGATCCGGCGAGTTGCACACCGTCCCCCCGTTGAGCGTCCTTTGTCGAGAACGACGACCTCGTGATTCTGGGTGGCGATTCGGCGCGCGGCCATCAGTCCGCTCAACCCTGCTCCGACGACGACGACGCGCATCGCCCGTCAACCGGCCCTGAGCGTGGACCTGCCGGAATCCGTTGATGGTTCGGAGCCGCCGAAGACCAAGGATCGCTCCGTGCGTTCGATGAAATCGATCACGATCTGATTGAACGTCGAAGCGTGTTCCACCATCAGCCCGTGTGCGGCACCCGAGATGACGACCAATTCGGCCTGCGGAATGCGTTCTGCAATCTCCTCACTGTCGGCTCGCGGCGTGAGGATGTCCTGATTCCCCACCACCACCAGCGTTGGTACCGAAATATTGGACAGTTCGGCAACCATCGAATCGTCGGTGTCGAGAATGGCGGCCACCTGTTTGGTGAAGCCGATGGAAGGTCGGAAGGTAGCGAGCGGTCCCAGCCATCCGATCGCGGGAGCCAATCGCCGAAACGAGCGCGGTCCCACCATCCAACGCATCGATTCGTCGGCCCACCGTCTCATACCTCGAACGTTTGCGGTGTCCGCCCACGCCTGTAATAGTTCGGTGCGCCAGGGCAGATTGCGACACGCGGTGCAGGCAAGCGTCAGCGAACGAACGCGGTCGGGGTGTTTCACCGCAACGATCTGTGAGATTGCGCCACCCATCGATGCTCCAACCACGTGAGCACTACGAATCCCGAAGTGATCAAGTACGGCGACGGCATCGTCGGCCATGTCCTCCAATGTGAATTGGTCGTCCGGGATGGAACTTCGTCCCGCTCCGCGATTGTCGAAGGCAATCGTCCGGAACTTGGTGGCCATCGCGAATCGCTGCAGGGCCCAACCGTTCTTGTTCATTCCGAGGCCCTGAATAAGCAGTACCGGTGCCGCGTCGGCTCGTCCGGTCGTCTGCACATGCAAGGTGACTCCAGCCGGCCTGTTGACGTACGGCATCACGCAACCTTGTTCGATGGGCGGTGTGGCGCAATGCGAACGACGGAGGGCCACGAGTACAGGCGCTCGACCACGTCCGGAGTGGAGTGCATCGGCTGGTAT
>SXPW01000006.1 GCA_005793785.1 Actinomycetota bacterium
CCGCATCCACTCGACGAAACGAGTGAGATGAAGCGACCGCGCGATCGCTTCACCACCCGCCTCTCGCGGGCACTGAACAACGTTCGACTCAATCCGGTGTACGTGCAACGGCAGCGTCGTTTGGAGAGGTGGCTGCATGATCTTCCGCTGGTTGGTCCGCAGGCCGAACGCGGACTGGAAGCCATCAAGGCGGGCATCCGCGAGTACCTCCAACCGACGGCGTTTTTCGAAGCGCTCGGCGTGCGATACGTCGGCCCAGTCGACGGACACGACTTCGCCGAACTCGAGCATGCGCTCAGCGCTGCCGCCGCACGCTCAGAAGAAGGGCCGATCGTGGTGCACGTCATCACGCAGAAGGGTCGCGGGTATTCACCGGCCGAGGACGACGACGAAAAGCACCTGCACGACGCACCGGTCTTCGACCCCGTGAACGGACCGCCCAAGGCAGTGCCCACCGGGTACACGCAGGCCTTTGCCGATGCACTCATCAAGGAGGCACAGAGCGACAAGCGCATCGTGGCCATCACCGCAGCGATGCCGGGGCCAACGGGGTTGATCAGCTTCGAGTCGCACTTCCCCGAACGGTTCTTCGATGTTGGTATCGCCGAGCAGCACGCGGTGTCGTTTGCAGCGGGTCTTGCGATGAGTGGAATGCGACCCGTCGTTGCGTTGTACTCCACTTTCCTCAATCGTGCCTGGGACCAACTGGTCTATGACGTGGCTCTCCATCGACTGCCCGTGATCTTCTGTCTGGATCGCGCCGGGATTACCGGCGACGATGGTCCGAGTCATCACGGTGTCTACGACATGGCGCTGCTCTCCAAGGTGCCGGGAATGCGGGTACTCGCTCCGTCGAGTGCCCAGGATCTGCAACAAATGTTGCACGACGCCATCTCGCTGGCCGACACCGGCCCGGTGGTGATTCGCTACCCCAAGGGCAACGCCCGTCAGGTCGCCGAGCACGAGGTGGGTTCGGGATTGCAGGCACGTCGGATGTCGTCCGACCCAACGAAGGCGATCTGCATTCTGGCCGTCGGCAAGATGGTCGGTCTCGCCGAACGTGCCGTTGCTTCACTCTCCGCAACCGGCATCGCGGCCACACTGTGGGACGTTCGGTCGTGTGTTCCGGCGGACGATGCGATGATTCGCGATGCGGCAGGGCATCGTCGGGTGCTCACCTTGGAGGATGGCATTCGCGATGGTGGAATCGGTTTCCTGCTTGCCGATGCCGTCACGTCGGTGGCGCCCGCTACTCCACCGGTCATCAAGGTGCTCGGCCTACCGACACGTTTCATTCCGCATGCAAAGCCCGACGTCATCCTCGCCAAATTGGGTCTGGATGCAGTGGGCATCGAGCGCACCGTTCGCGAAATGCTCGCACTTGCCTAGCGTCAGGCAGATCATGACGCTTTGGTCGCGGGTGTCCCTCACGTGACGACGCTCAACGAGGACCTCTCCCTCGCCCTGCGGGCGGCGGATGTGGCGGACGCCGTGAGCCTGCCCGGTTTTCAACGACGAGGATTTTCGGTCGAACGCAAGGCGGACAAGAGCGAGGTCACCGAGATCGACCGCAACACGGAGCAGTCGATCTGCAACTTGTTACGAGACGAACGGCCCGACTATTCGCTGTACGGCGAGGAATTCGGGGTCGTGGGTCCGCCCAACTCCTCGTATCAATGGGTGGTTGATCCCATCGATGGCACGAGCAACTTCGTACGAGGGGTCCCCGTGTGGGCCACGCTCATCGGCCTGACGTACGACGACGAGCCGATCCTCGGTGTGGTGTCCGCGCCCGCGCTCGGCAGGCGATGGTGGGCGGCACGTGGGCTCGGTGCGTTCCACGGCACCAACGGCACGAGCCAACGGATTCATGTCAGTGACGTCTCCGAACTTCGTCGCGCAAGTGCGAGCATCACGGTGACCGAGTCATGGCACACGGCAAGGAAAACCGAACAGCTCAACGTGCTGCAACGCAGCGTGGGCCGCCTCCGCAACTACGGCGACTTCTGGCAACACATGATGGTGGCGGAGGGTTCGGTCGACTTCGCCATCGACGCCATCGGGCTCGGGCCGTACGACATTGCCGCCATTGCCGCCATCGTTACCGAGGCCGGAGGCACCTGGACCAATCGCCATGGAGAGGTGGACTGGCGGTCCGACTCGCTCATCACGAGCAACGGGAGCCTGCATAACCTCGTGATAGGAATGCTCAACCAGCCATGACCGTCTCGCCCCGCACCGTCATCACCAACGCTCGACTCGTCGACGGCACCGGTGAGCCACAACGACACGCCGACATCAGTTTCGAAAATGGGATCATCACCGACGTCGATCCGGTCGGCTCCTCGCACCGAAATGGCTCACGAGTGATCGACGCCGACGGCATGCTCGTCAGTCCGGGCTGGGTCGATGTGCACACTCACTACGACGCTCAAGCGACATGGGATCCTTTCCTCACACCGAGCGGTTGGCATGGCGTGACAACCGCAGTAATGGGAAATTGTGGCGTCGGATTTGCGCCCGCGGCTCCGGACCGTCACGAGTGGTTGATCGAACTGATGGAAGGTGTCGAGGACATCCCGGGTTCGGCCATGGTTGAAGGAATCGAATGGGAATGGACGTCATTTCCCGAGTATCTCGACGCACTCGAACGAAAACAGCGTGTCATGGATCTCGGGACACAAATCGGTCACGGCGCGCTCAGGGCGTTCGTCATGGGCGACCGGGGTGCGAACAACGAGGATGCCTCCCCGGATGACATCGCACAGATGGCCAGACACACCTACGACGCATTGCGTGCTGGTGCCCTCGGATTCTCGACGTCTCGTACTGCGCTCCATCGCAGTAAGAACGGTGAGCTCGTCCCTGGCACGAAAGCCCAACCCGACGAGATGCTCGGAATTGCCGAGGCAATTGCTCGCGCCGGACATGGGGTGTTCCAGATGGCGACCGATCATTGGCACCGCCCAACGAGCGAGTGGACCTGGATGCGTGAGGTTGCCGAGCGCACCGGAATTCGATTCAGCGTGAACCTGCTGCAGGACCCGCACGAGCCAGAACTCTGGCGAAACACCATCCGTCAACTGGAGGAAGCACATCGTGACGGCCTGCAGATCGAGGCGCAGATCGCCGGACGCAGCATCGGTCTGTTGCTTTGTCTACAGGGCACCGTCAACCCCCTCATGATGCACGCGGCGTATCAGGAGGTGGCAGCGCTCCCGTTTGCCGAACGTGTCGCGGCATTGCGCCAACCCGAGCGCTACGCACGCCTCCTCGTCGAACGACCGGCACACCGTTTTTATGAACAGTTCGTCGGTGAACACTTCCACATGATGTTCCCCGTGGACGGTAGCAACATCGATTACGAGCCGGCTTTCGAACAATCGATCGCCGGAATCTCCAAACGCACGGGTGCCTCGCCGCACGCGATCATGATCGATCATTTGCTCAGCAGCGACGGTACGGGCATCATTTACCGACCTTTCCTCAACTACGCGTATGGTGACCTTTCGGTATCACATCAATTGCTGCAGCATCCATTGACTCGCAACGGTTTGAGCGATGCCGGTGCACATTGCGGGGTCATCTGTGACGGTGGCATGCCGACGTTCCTGCTCACCCACTGGGTGCGCGATCGAGTTCGCGGTGAACGTCTCGGGCTCGAGCACATGGTGGCACGTCAGACCAAACGGACCGCCGAGTTGCACGGTCTCATGGATCGCGGCATCATTACCCCGGGCATGCGCGCGGACATCAACATCATCGATTTCGACAACCTGTCGTTCGACGTACCTCGCATCGTCAATGACCTGCCGGCGCAGGGACGGCGCTTTGCCCAGAAGGCAAAAGGCTACGTCGCCACGTTCTGCGCAGGCGTGCAGACGATCGACCATGACGAGTTCACCGGGGAACTCCCGGGCAAACTCTTGCGAGGACCCCAACGCGTCTAACCGACCTGGTCGGAAAACGGTGATGTTGTGATGTTCCGCGCTAGCGGAACGTTGCGGAGGACTGCGTTACATCATCCCCATGCCGCCGCCGGGCATTCCGCCGCCTGCCGGTGCCGCACCAGCCTTTTCAGGCTTGTCGGCAACCAGGCACTCGGTGGTGATGACCAACGCTGCGATCGATGCTGCGTTCTGCAACGCTGCACGAGTCACCTTGGCCGGGTCGATGATGCCGGCCTTCACGAGGTCGGTCATCTCGCCCGTTGCGGCGTTCATGCCCGTGTTGCCCTTTGCGGCTTCCACTTGCTGAACGGCAACTGCGCCTTCCATACCTGCGTTGTCAGCGATGTGACGTGCTGGTGCGGTAAGTGAGTCGTAGACGCTGCGTGCACCGGTGGCCTCGTCGCCCGTGAGCGACTCGACGACCTTCAACACTGCTGGACGCGTACGAATCAGTGCAGTACCGCCACCGGCGACCACACCTTCTTCGATCGCTGCGCG
>SXPW01000056.1 GCA_005793785.1 Actinomycetota bacterium
CGCCGTGGGTACGGGCAATGGCAAGCGCATGGGTGCCAATCGCTGCACTTTCACCACCCGAGACTCGTCATCCAAGTAAGCAATGTCAAGGGGGAATCGCATTCCCACGCTGTGCACCCACTTGCAACGGGGGATCACGAAGGCACCCTCCACGTCGTCGACACCAATCAAGCCACGCCGACGCTGGCGCCGAGTATCGGCGATGGTGGCACTCGCCAGGACGCGGCC
The DNA here is from genome assembly GCA_005793785.1 of Actinomycetota bacterium. Taxonomy (GTDB): domain Bacteria; phylum Actinomycetota; class Acidimicrobiia; order Acidimicrobiales; family Ilumatobacteraceae; genus F1-60-MAGs027. The sequence goes on from SXPW01000056.1 coordinate 229, forward strand.
ATCGGCAACCAGCCACGCCACCGTCATGGTCATACGTTGAAGCGAATCTCCATGACGTCGCCGTCGGCCACCTCGTAGTCCTTGCCCTCGACGCGCAACTTGCCGACGTCACGCGCCTTCGACCACGAGCCGATCGACAACAACTCGTCGCAGTGGATGACATCGGCACGGATGAACCCGCGCTGCAGGTCCGTGTGGATCTTGCCGGCACACTCCGGAGCCTTCGCGCCGGCGTGGAACGTCCACGCGCGAGTTTCCTTCTCGCCGGTAGTGAAGAACGTCCGGAGTCCGAGCAGATGGTACGCGGAACGCACCAGACGGGGGAGCGCTCCTTCGCCGAGCCCGAGTGCCTCGAGCATGTCGATGCGATCCTGTCCGACGAGTTGCGCGGCCTCGGCCTCGATCTGCACGCTCATGCCCAGTACCTCGACTTCGTGCTCGCTGGCGGACCCTGGCGGGGCGAGTTCGGCAGCCACCCTCGCCACGTGATCGGGAATCGACTCCAGTGCATCCTCGGCAACGTTCACGACGGCGAGCACACGACGCGCGGTGAGGAGAAAGTGGGGCGCGAGCAACGCGCGGTCGGCTTCGGAAATTCCTGCACGGTAGAGCGGCAGACCCTCGGCGAGCAACGTCTGCGCGCGTTCCAATGCCGCAACCTCATCGGCGATGGAGCTGTCCATCCTCGACGCCTTCTTCATCTTTCCGACCTTGGTCTCCACGCTTTCCAAGTCGGCGAGTGCCAATTCCAGTTCGACGACCCGCAGGTGTTCGAGGGGATCACTCGGGCCGGGAATGTCGTCGTCGACGAAGGCCCGGAGCACGAACACGATTGCATCGACCTCGCGAATGTTGGCGAGAAACTTGTTGCCGAGTCCTTCGCCCTTGCTCGCGCCCTCGACCAATCCACCGATGTCCACAACCTCGATGGTGGCGTTTACGATCTTCTTCGTCGCCGACATCTTCGCCAAGGCATCGAGCCGCGGATCGAGCACCTTGGCCACCCCGATGTTCGGATCCTTGGTGGCGAAGGGGTACGGGGCGGCGAGTGCGTTGGATCCGGTCAGGGCGTTGTAGAGCGACGACTTGCCCGCGTTGGGAAGTCCCACCAGTCCGAAGCGCTCCATACGACGCAACGACGCTACGCCCCTTGCGACTTGCCCACTGCCACACGGGTGGGCGGTGGGGTCGGACCAATGAATTGTTACTATCTGCGTAGGAGAAATTACCCGTGACCACCTTCGACCTCGACCTCTCCAAGTACTCGCTCGGTTGGAGTGACGACGTCGAATATGCCTTCACGCCGGAGAAGGGTTTGAACGACAGGGTCGTCGAACAAATCTCCTGGTGGAAGGGTGAGCCCGAGTGGATGCGCAAGTTGCGATTGCGCTCGCTCACCACCTTCGACAAGAAGCCAATGGCTGACTGGTTCGCGGTGAACATGCCGGATCTCGACTTCCAGGACATCTTCTACTACTTGAAGCCCGCCACGGAGCAGGTGAGCGAGTGGGACGACCTGCCCGAACAGATGAAGGCCACCTACGAGAAGCTCGGAATTCCCGAAGCCGAGCGAAAGTACCTCGCCGGGGTCACCGCCCAGTACGAAAGTGAGGTCGTCTTTCATCGCAATCGTGAGGACCTCGAGCAACAGGGAATCCTGTTCTGCGACATGGATACCGCGCTACGTGAATATCCCGACTTGGTGAAGCAATACTTCGGCACGGTGATTACACCCGGTGACAACAAGTTCTCCGCGCTCAACACGGCGGTGTGGTCGGGAGGGTCGTTCATCTACGTGCCGCCGGGCGTCGAATGTGAAATGCCGTTGCAGGCCTATTTCCGCATCAACTCGGAGAACGCCGGCCAATTCGAGCGGACGCTCATCATCGCCGACGAAGGTTCGAAGGTGCACTACATCGAGGGATGCTCCGCACCCGTGTACACCAACGACTCCCTGCATTCGGCGGTGGTCGAGATCGTCGTCAAACCGAGTGCGCACGTCACGTACACCACCATCCAGAACTGGTCGCCGAACGTGTACAACCTCGTCACCAAACGTGCCCGTGTCGAAACCGAGGGTCACATGGAATGGATCGATGGCAACATCGGTTCGAAACTCACGATGAAGTATCCGAGCGTGTACCTCGTAGGTCCCAAGGCCACCGGTGAGGTGCTCTCGGTTGCCTATGCCGGTGCCGGTCAGCACCAGGATGCCGGCGCCAAGATGGTGCACGCGGCGCCGGAAACCACGTCGAAGATCGTCTCCAAATCCATCAGCAAGGACGCCGGAATCACCACCTACCGCGGCCTCGTTCGGGTGGAGGAGGGCGCGACGGGCTGCAAGAGCCACGTGCAGTGTGACGCGCTCATCCTCGACGAGAACAGCGAGAGCCGCACCCTGCCGTACATGGAGGTTGGCGAGCGTGATGCGCAAATCGGACACGAAGCAACCGTCTCGAAGATCGCCGACGAGCAATTGTTCTACCTCACCAGTCGCGGGCTCACGCCGGAGCAAGCCATGGGAATGGTGGTGAACGGCTTCATCGAGCCAGTGACGCGCACCCTGCCGATGGAGTACGCAGTGGAGTGGAGTCGTCTCATCGAGTTGCAGATGGAAGGTTCGGTGGGCTGAACCCTCTGCAGCCCGCACGAACTACCGTTTTCATCATGTCGATGCGCGCCGATTGTCGCCACTTCGAGAGCCGCACGTTCAATAGCGGTGACACCGTTCGTCGGTGCAAATTGGATCTCGCGCCGGAGGCGCCGTGGCGTTGTCCCGTGGACTGTCCGAAGTTCGATCGCCGTTCGATGGACGTCGGCTGGACGCATGGCACGATGGTGACCGGAACGGCACCGGCGCAGCCAGCGAGCCTCGACGACGGTTCGGCGGCTGCAATCCTGAGCGAAGCCGAGTCGATCATCAATGCGATAGCCCCCGAGGTGGTGAGTGACTTGGAGCGCGGAAAACCGAAGCGATCCAAGCGCAACAAGAAGCGCAAGAAGTAAACACCGTGTCCGCGCTCTCCGAATTCGTGCTGCCTACTGCCGAGCAGGAACTCTGGCGCTACAGCCGAATCGACGAGCTTGATCTCGGCTCGTTCACGCCAGGATCATTCACCACCACGGTGTCGGCGGATGGGTCGATCGTGTCTCGCGACTCGCGACTGGCACTTGGCGACGTCTCCGTCGAAACTCCCGACGTGTTCGAGCAGATGCACGTACAGCAGACAAGTTCCGGTCCCATTCGCGACAACCATGTGCGAATCGGCACTGCTCGTGGACAGGTCGTTGCCGAACCCGTGCTCGTCACGCACCACATCGACGAGTCGGGTCTCATGTGTTTCCCGTCGCTGGAGATCGACGCAGCGGAGAACAGTGAACTCACCGTCGTCGAACGATTCACCTCGTCGGGTGACCCGCATTCGCTGCTCGTGCCGATGGTGCGCATTCATGCCGCTCAGTCCGCCCGAATTTCCTACGTTTCCATCAACGAGTTGGGACGTCGTTGTTGGCTGCTGGGTTACCAGCGCGCGATCGGTGAGCGGGACTCCAACATCGCCACCTCCACCATTTCCCTCGGGGGTGATTACTCGCGACTCCGTGCCGGTGTACGACTCGCTGGACAGGGCGCATCCGCCAGACAAGTCGCCCTGTATTTCGCTGACGGTACCCAGATGCACGATTTTCGAACGCTGCAGGATCACGCTGCGCCGCGAACCCGCAGTGACTTGTTGTTCAAGGGTGCGGTGAAGGACCAGGCCAAGAGCGTGTACACCGGCCTCATCAAGATTCGTGAGAATGCCGACAAATCGGAGGCGTTCCAGACAAACCGCAACCTCACGCTCTCGAGCGGGGCATGGGCCGAGAGCGTTCCAAATCTCGAGATCGAGACGAACGACGTGAAGTGCAGCCACGCAAGCACCGTGGGACCCGTCGATGACGAGCAGCGTTTCTATCTCGAGAGTCGTGGCATTCGACCCGAGGTTGCCGAACGATTGGTGGTGTTCGGCTTCTTTGCCGATGTAATCAATCGATTGCCGTCGGCCGCCCAGCCGGATGCACTGCGCAACAAGGTGGGGAAAAAGTTGCTGGGTGACAATGGAGTGCAGGTATGACGATGCACCGCATTTGTGCGCTGAACGATTTGGTCGACGGAGCTGCGGCGAAATTTGAGGTCGGCAAGCACGTTGTCGCCGTCGTGCGCATCGGTGACGACGTGTATGCCATCGGTAACCGGTGCAGTCATGCCGATGTCGCACTCGCTGACGGCGACGTCGATTGCGACACCAAGCAGTTGTCATGTATTCGCCACGGCAGTGCATTCAGTTTGGAAACCGGCGTTCCGAGCACGCTTCCTGCCACGCAGCCCGTTCCGGTGTTCATCGCCGAAGTTCGTGGCGCCGACGTGTTCATCTCCGATCAACCCATGATGAACGCAGCATCGCCAGACCCTCGAGTGAAGCGAGCCCAGCCGTGAGCGTGCTCTCGATACGTGATCTCCACGCCAAGGCGGGCGACACGCAGATTTTGAATGGCATCAACCTCACCGTTCGTTCGGGCGAGGTGCACGCGGTGATGGGTCCCAACGGTGCGGGGAAGTCGACACTGTCGGCGGCGATCATGGGCAAAACCGGGTACACCATTACTCGGGGAGGCGTCACCCTGGACGATGTCGATATTGCATCGCTTCCAACATGGAAGCGTGCGCTTGCTGGACTGCACTTGGTGATGCAGTACCCAACCGAGATTCCCGGAGTCGGCATCGACGAACTGCTCAACGAGGCACTTGCCGAGCGGGGGAGCAACCAGGATCAACTTGAAGAACGCATTGCGAACGAAGCCGCTCGTATCGGATTGGACGAAGCACTCATCCACCGCGCCGTGAACGTCGATTTTTCGGGCGGTGAGAAGAAGCGCAACGAAACACTGCAACTTGCCATGCTGGACCCGCGGATCGTGGTGCTCGACGAGCTCGACTCGGGTTTGGATATCGATGCGCTACGTGATTGCGCACGACGTGTGGAGGACCTCACCAACGAGCGCAAGTTGGGGGTATTGGTGATCACGCACTACAGCCGAATCTTTTCCGACTTGAAACCGAACTTCGTGCACATCCTTGCCAAGGGACGAATCGTCGCCAGCGGTGGGCCGGAATTGGCCGACCAACTCGAACGCGACGGCTACGACGCCTTCACCGGCTAGCCAGCAGCAACGACATCGTGTCGTTGGATACGTGCACCTCCGAAAATCGCAACGCACAAGCACGCGAGGGCGGCTATCGCGATGACGGGTCGAGGCGGGAGGACCTCGCCGACTCCGCCCGCGATTCCGCTGGCGAGCAGGAGTCCACCGGTCGTGACCGACGAGGATGCGGCAAAGATTCGTCCCCGCTCCTCGTCCTTCGAATGGCGCACGATTATCGGTGTGCCGAACACATGCAGGCCAGTGAGGCCGGCACCGTTTACGAGGAATGCTGCAACGGCGACGGGCATGCTCGGCGCGAACGCGTATGACAGCATTCCCGAGGCACTGACCACCGCAGAAATCGTGAGCATCGTGGTGTCCTTGATTCGGGGCTGCACCCTGGAAAGAATCATTCCCGTGAGCACCATGCTCACGCCCAGGGCGCCGAGTACGAGTCCGTAGTCGGCGGCGGCACCACCCAGCTCGTTGGTGATGAGAAAGACGCTGAGCACCTCCACGACCCCCGCCGACATGTTGAATGCGGCGAGCAGGATCAAAGACCACCGCAGTACGGGGTGTTTGATGAGGGTCAGAAATCCACGGATGAGTTCTCGGCCGTCGATTCGCCGTCGCTCGGGTTTGCGTTCACGGCGAAGGGTTGCTGCAACACCACCCACGAAGAGAAACGTTGCGGCGTTCACCAGGAGCGCGGTTCGACTTCCGAACGTTTCGACTGCGAATCCACCAACGCCGGCACCGAGCACGATGGCAACGGATCGGTATGCCTGAATGAACGCATAAACACGGCTCAATTGCGGCCCGGGAATGATGTGTGCAATGAAGCTCTGCCACGCCGGACCAACGGTCGTTCCGCCAATTGCGAGGAGGAAAACCAGTGGGTACACGAGGGCATCATTGGAAATCGCGAGGAGTGCGGTCACCACGAACTGACCACACGACACGAGGAGAATGAGTCGCTTCGTCGGGAAGCGATCCACGATTGCCCCCGAAAATGGCGCGAGAAGGATTCGCGCCGCGGCGAACAATGCGATGAGGAGTGAGATTGCCCGAGGACCGGAATCCTTGAGCCGAAAGATCAGTGCGATGAGCGCGAGTTCGTCTCCCATTTCCGACACGAGTCGAGCCATCGCGATGGCGCGAATGTCGCGAGGAATTCTCGTCGGTGTCACTGATTCGCTCGTGGAGTCACCGGAGATAGTCGACATGTTTAGGTTCGTTCCATTCCGTCGGAGATCGAGGCGGCTCGGGTGATCCTCGAAACTTTGCCCATAACGCACGAGAGGCGGCCCTTGCGGGCCGCCTCTCGCATTGACGAGTGGTCAATTACTTCATGAATCCGATCGTGGCGTAGTCGCCAGACGAGAAGCCGAATGCTCCGAAGTTCGCCAGGTTCTTGTCAACCTGCCATACGTCGGGGCGCTGGTAGTTGATCATCGAGTGACCGACTTCCCAGAGCTTCTTGTCGATCTGCGTCGCAAGTGCGCAACGCTTCGCTGGATCGAGTTCGCTGTTCGCACGCTCGTACAGCTTGTCGATTTCCGCGGTTCCGATCTTTCCGTAGTTCTGTCCGCCGTCGGTGGCCATGATGGACTTCGACGAGGAGATTGGCAGGGCGGTGCCCAACCAGGTGAACACGGTCATCTCGAAATTGCCCGGGATGATGTACTTGCTGAAGAAGTCAGCAGATGGCACCACGGAAATTTCGATCTGAACTCCCAGCGGTGCAAGCATGGCCTGCATCAACTGGGCTTCCTGTGCGCTCGTTGGAACGCCGGCAGGAATCGTGATCTTCGGCTTCAATTCGACACCGGCCTTGGTGCGCTTGGTACCCGACTTCACCCATCCGGCTGCGTCGAGCAAGGCATCCGCCTTCTGCAAGTTGTACTTGCCGTAGATACCGGAGTTGTCCTGGTAACAGCTCAAGCCCTTCACGAAGATGTGGTTGCCCATCGACGTTGCCTTCGGGTCGATTGGTCCGATGAGCGCCTTCGTGATGATGTTGCGATCAACGCCCATCATGATTGCCTGGCGCACGCGAGTGTCCGTCATGAATCCGGTGTTCCCGAACGTCATGTGGCGGTAGTTCGGTGCAACGCTGACACGCACGTCGACACCCGAGAGTGTCAATCCGCGCTTGTACTGGTTGGCATCCGGACCGGTGTTGGCGGCATCGACCTCACCGTTGGCGAGTGCGTCGAGTTGGGCGGCCGCTGTGACGACCTTCCACAACATCTTGTCGAGCACCGGCTTCGTGCCCCACCACGACGAACTTGGAACGATCCAAGCCGTCCCAGCGGTCTTGTCGGTGCCACCCCACTTGAACGGTCCAGCCGTCAGATTCGGTGCGTCCTTCCATGCGGTGTTGAACTTCTCCGGTGTTGCGGTGATCGATGCCGGAAGGAGTCCGCCGAAGAGTCCCTGCCAGTCGGCATAGACGTTCTTGAACTTGACGACGATTTGATTCGCCGAAGCACCCTTCGTGATGCCGGAGATGTCCTCGTAGCCGGTGGTGGAAACGACTTCGAACGCTTCGTTCGAGCCGTTCAACGCCTTCCAGTAGCCAACGAAGTCGGCCAGGCTGATTGCCTTGCCGTCACTCCATTTCGCCTTTGGGTTGAGGGTGTAAACGATGGTCTGTGGCTTCTTGCTCGTCAGTTTGATGTCCGAGAAGTAGTTCTTGTCGACCTGAAAAGCGCCCTTGTCGTCCGTGTAGAACGTGCTCGGGAGCAAACCATTCATGAGGTACGAGCAACCTGCAAAGTTGCCGTCGACATGGTTGGTGTTGTAGTTGTCGCACAATTGGGTGGTTGCCCAAATGAACGTGCCACCTGGCTTCAGCTTTGAAACAGGCTGCGGATTGATGTCTGGTGCACCCGCTGAGTCGTTGCCAGTTGCAGCGCTCGCATCACTTGGCGTGAACGCCAGGGATGTGAGCAATGCGGCAGCAACGAAACGCACGAGTCGGTTCGACACCTTCCTGCCTTGCATTCGGTTCATCATTCTGTTTCCCCTTCGGACCGCGAGGTCCCTGATCATGGGTGAAGTCCGCACCCTCGGAACGCCGAAACGACGTGACGCCGAGCCTAACGAACACTGAACGGCTTGCAAATTGCCGGTGAACCCACCTTAGGATTGGCGGAAGTGCTCAATTACCTCGTCAAGCGCGTCCTGAACTTCCTGATAATGGTGGTCCTGGCGTCAACCCTGGGGTATGTGCTCTCCTCGCTGGCGTTTGACCCCCGAGCCAATTATCAGGGCGCAAATCCACCGATTCCCGAATCCACCATCAATGCCAAACTCGACAACTTGGGCGTCAATCCTGCACGCCCACTCGTTGGGCGGTACCTCGACTGGGCCGGAAACGTCCTGACGGGAGACTTCGGGGTGACGGTCGGGGAGCAGAGAGTCAATGAGGAGCTCTCGCGTCGAATCTGGGTGAGTCTTCGCTTGCTCGTACTTGGTTCGGTCATCGGGTCACTCGTCGGCGTCGTACTCGGCGTGGTGTCGGCCGTCCGACAATACGGAGCAACGGATCGTGCCGCCAGCGTCCTTTCGTTCTCCCTCCTGTCGACGCCGGTGTTCCTGCTGGCGATTCTGCTGAAGTTCGGGGCAATCGACCTGAACAACCGTCTCGGAACGACGTTCTTCTTCACCATCGGTGAATATTCCGCAGATTTCACGGGCAATGGTTGGGATTTGCTGGTCAATCGTCTGCAGCATCTGATTCTTCCCACACTCTCCATCGCTCTCGGTGGTATTGCTTTTTACTCCAGATATCAGCGCAACGCGATGCTCGACGTCCTGGGCAGCGACTTTTTGAGAACCGCGCGTGCCAAGGGACTCTCAAGCCGCCAGTCACTTTTCCGCCACGGTCTGCGTGTTGCAATCCTGCCGATGGCAACGTTCTTTGCGTATTCGTTCGGTCTCTTGGTGACTGGCGCCCCGTTCACGGAATCGATTTTCGGCTGGAACGGCATGGGAAGTTGGTTCATCGTTGCGGTGCAGTCGAACGACATCAATTCGGTGTCGGCAGTAATCGTGTTCTCATCTGTGTTGGTTCTGCTCTCGGGTTTGCTCGCTGACATCGCCGTTGCAGCTCTCGATCCGCGCGTGAGGCTTCGATAGAAATGACCGTCACGGAATTGTCGGTTGAATCGTCACCGTCCAATCGTTTGACTCGCGGATCGCTCATTCGATTGCGGTTCATGCGTAATCGACTGGCTGTTGCGGGAGTGGTCATATTGGTGTTGATGTTCGTTGCTGCGTTCATCGGCCCGTTCTTCTCTCCGTATCGTTGGGACGAGCTCGACTTCGAAGCGCTGCTCCAAGCGCCATCGAGCAAGCATTGGTTCGGTACCTCGCAAATTGGTGGCGATGTTTTCGCGCTCACGGTGCGCGGATTGCAGAAGTCGTTGATCATCGGTCTTCTCGTTGCCGTCTTCTCCACCGGTCTTGCGGCGGTGGCAGGTGGCTTCGCCGGTTTCCTCGGTGGCAAGGTCGATCGAAGCGTGATGTGGATGATTGACGCGTTGCTCGTACTGCCGTCGTTCCTCATCATCGCGGTGATGTCGCCGCTGTATCGAGGAAGAACGTGGCTCATATTCGTCGTGCTGCTCGCCGCCTTTGGCTGGATGGTCACGGCCAGAATCGTGCGTAGCGCAACGATGAGCCTGCGTGAGCGGGACTTCGTTCGTGCCGCTCAGTACATGGGTGTGCCCGCGCGCAAGATCGTGTTTCGACATCTGCTTCCGAACGTTGCATCGATTCTGATCATCGATGCGACTCTCAACGTTGGTGCCACGATTCTGAGTGAGACGGGGTTGTCGTATCTGGGTTTCGGAGTCCAACCACCGGATGTATCCCTCGGCAGCCTTATTGCAGAGGGAACGGCGTCGGCATTGACCTATCCCTGGTTGTTCATGTTCGCCGGCTCGGCATTGATCCTCACCGTGCTGGCCGTGAGTTTCATCGGCGACGGACTTCGTGATGCGTTCGACCCGGGTTCGAACAAGAGCAAGAAGAAGGTTGGTAAGTCGTGACGCTTTCTGTTGCCTCGAATCTGATCGAGATTCGCAACCTGACCGTGACCTTCCCCAGCGAAGCGGGAATCGTCCGCGCCGTGCGGGACGTGTCCCTCGACATTCGTGCCGGCGAGGTCCTAGGCATCGTGGGGGAGTCCGGCTCCGGAAAATCGGTGATGTCGCTCTCGATGATCGGACTGCTCGCCGAAAGTGCGACGGTGACCGGATCGATTTCCTACGACGGCGTGAACCTTCTGTCGCTGGGCGACAATGCGATGTCCAAGTACCGGGGCAAGGACATTGCGATGGTCTTTCAGGACCCGCTCTCCGCCCTCAACCCGGTGCACACGATCGGTCGACAAATCTCCGAGGCTCTCCACATTCACAACGACATCTCCAAGGAAGCCGCGCTTGCGCGGGCGATCGAATTGTTGGAAATCGTCGGAATCCCGCGACCCGCGGAACGCGCACAGTCGTATCCACACGAATTCTCGGGTGGAATGCGCCAGAGGGTGATGATCGCGCTAGCGATCGCAAATCAACCGAAGGTCATTCTCGCCGACGAACCGACGACTGCACTCGATGTGACGGTGCAGGCCCAGATTCTCGACGTGCTCAAGACTGCTCGCGACATGACCGGTGCGGCGGTGGTGTTGGTGACCCACGACCTTGGAGTGGTCGCAGGTCTCGCCGATCGCGTGGCAATCATGTACGCAGGCAAGGTCGTGGAAATCGGCAACGTGGACGAGGTGTATGCATCGCCGGCGATGCCGTACACGATCGGTCTCCTGCGATCGATTCCCCGAGTCGACGCGGTTGGATCGAGTCGACTCACCTCCATCGAAGGCACCCCACCTTCACCGGTTGCGCTCCCTCCTGGTTGCGCGTTTGCGCCCCGATGTCCGGCCGCTGCTCCACAATGTGACGCAGAGATTCCGGTGTTGGCGGCGGTGTCGCCGACCCGTCTCACCGCCTGCGTTCGCCAGCAGGAAATCCAAGGCTTGCAAACGAGCGGAAGACTCTTCAGGGACGGACCTTCTCACGTGGCTGCGCCGGTCAGCGGAAATGCGGTGGCGCTCGAGATTCGTAACTTGAAGAAGACGTTCCCGTTGATGAAAGGTTCGGTACTTCGTCGCCGAGTTGGATCGGTATTTGCCGTCGACGGTGTGGACCTGACCCTGCGTGAAGGACGAAGCCTGGCGTTGGTGGGCGAATCTGGCTGTGGCAAGACCACGACCTTGCTCGAGATCTTGAACATGGTCGCGCCAGAGACCGGCACCATCACCGTGCTTGGTCGAAACGTCTCCGAACTGTCCAAGAAGCAACGCCTGGAAATGCGCAAGGACTTGCAGATCGTGTTTCAGGATCCGTTCGCATCACTCGATCCTCGTTTACCGATTGGTGATGCCATCGCAGAGCCGCTCGACAACTTCGGAATGCCGAAGTCCGAGCAAGATCAACGGGTCATGGAACTCCTCGAACTCGTGGGTCTCCAGCGAGACCACGCGAGCAGGTACCCGGCCGAGTTCTCGGGTGGTCAACGCCAGCGAATCGCCATCGCGCGGGCCCTTGCACTGAATCCGAAGGTGCTCGCACTTGACGAGCCTGTGTCGGCGCTCGATGTGAGCGTTCGCGCAGGCGTGTTGAATCTTCTCGCTGAACTACAGGAGAAGTTGAACCTCTCGTATCTCTTCGTGTCGCACGACCTCGCCGTCGTGCAACACGTTGCCGACGACATTGCGGTCATGTATCTCGGTGGAATCGTGGAGTCCGGTCCGGTCGAGGAGGTGTTTGCGCGACCGCAACACCCGTACACACAGGCGTTGTTGTCCGCGGTGCCGATTCCGGATCCCGTCGTGGAACGAGTTCGCAAGCGCGTCATCCTGCAGGGTGAGTTGCCCAGCCCGGCGAATCCACCCTCTGGTTGTCGTTTCCACACGCGCTGCCAGATTCGTGCGTCGCTGCCAGCGGAGGTCGCTGCGAGATGCGTCAGTGATCGTCCTGAACTTGACTCGCGACACGCGAGCCGAGTGGCCTGTCACGCACCACTCAACTGACCTACGCTCGCCAGCGTGAATGCGACCACTCCTGAAACGTCGGTCGGCGAAGTTCCGGAAGGGTGGTCGGTGGTCGACGGAGGTCTGCACCGTCACATGGAATTCGCCCACTTTGGCGCAGCCTTCGCCTTCATGACACGAGTTGCGGCGATTGCCGAGGAGGAAGATCATCACCCGGACTGGTCGAACAGTTGGAATGTCGTGAACATCGTGCTGCGTTCACATGACGCAGGGGGAGTCGTCACGGGACGCGATCTCCGACTCGCTCGGCGAATCAACGAAGTGCTCTCATAGAGAACGAAGAAATACCCTCCCATGACCTCATCAGCATCATCTCGCGGCGTATTTGCCAGTTTGGAAAAGTTCCCGGGGCGTTGGATTCTCGTTGCGTCATTCATCCTGCTGATGTTCTCCTCCGGGGTGGGGTTCTACGGACTCGCCGTCTACCTGCAAGCGTTCAGTCGCGAACTTGGTTGGTCGGTGTCGTCGATTTCCTTGGCAACG
>SXPW01000057.1 GCA_005793785.1 Actinomycetota bacterium
CGCGCTTGCCGTCACCGAGCGTCGCGCGGTAGTAGCCGAGGGCGGCACGCAGGTTGTCGGGGTTGCGCAACGCACTCTTCACGTGACCGAGGTCGACGGTGGCGTCGAATCCCGGCGACCACTGTGACCAGAGCATGTCGAGGAAGGCAAGGTCGTTGGCGCCAACGACGTGATCCGACAGTCCATGCTGAAAGAAGAACATGTACCAACTGCGTTGTATTTGGCTGAGGTTGCCGAGGAACGCCGCACCCAGGGCAGGTCCCGGTGGTACGGCCATGCTCACGACCTTGCTCCAACGCCGTGGTTGATCGAGCGCGGCACCGCACACCGTCGGTGCACCCCAGTCGTGACCGATGATCACCGCTCGCTCGTCGCCGCCGAGGGCAGCGTGCAGCGCGTTTGCGTCTTTCGCAAGCGCCGCCGTTTGGTACACGCCCGAGCCGGGCACGCTGGTTGGTGAATAGCCACGCATGAACGGCGCTACCGCGCGGTAACCATGCGTCGCGAGCACCGGTAGGAGATGCCGCCATGTATGCGGCGAGTCGGGAAAACCGTGCAAGCACAGCGCTAGCGGACCGCTTCCGCATTCGAGATACGTGACGTCGAGTTCACCCGCCCGCACGGTGGACTGCGTGATTCCCGACGAGTCGTGCACGGTCTTGGACATGGAGCGGACGCTACTCAGTGCGCGACGCTTGCGACGAACGTCACCGACTCAACGCGGGTGCCCGGACGGGTGTGCGCTTTAGCGTCACCACAGCCCATGTTGAACGTGACCTTCCACGGCGTGCGTGGTTCCACCCCGTGTCATGGTGACGACACGCGTCATTTCGGTGGCAATACCTCGTGTGTGTCGCTGCGTGCCGCAGGTGAGATTCCGATCGTGTTCGATCTCGGTACGGGACTGCGGTACTACGGCCGACAAGTGAATGGCACGAAGGATTTTCACGCGGTGTGCCTCCTCACGCACCTCCACTACGACCACACGATGGGTCTGCCGTTCTTCGAGCCGCTGTTGCATTCCGACACGACGTTCGAGATCTACGCGCCACGACAGCCCGATGGTCGGTCGATCAAGGAATTGTTCCTCGAGAAGATCAAGCCGCCGATGTTCCCGGTACCGCTCGAGCAGTTTGCCGCGCGAATCGTCTTCCACGAGGTTGGTGACGACGACTTTTCGATCGGCAATCTCCGGGTGTCGAGTCGGTACGTGCCACACGTTGGTCCGACGCTCGGATTCCGGGTGTCGCTCGCCGATGTGAGCGTGACCTACCTCTCCGATCATCAGCAGCCAACGGGTGAGTCGTACACACTCGCCGATGGCGCACGCGAATTGTGTGACGACACAGACCTTTTGATTCACGACGCGCAGTTCACCGATGAGGAATTCACCGAGAAGTGCACCTGGGGCCACTCCACCTATTCGTACGCGCGCTGGGTTGCAGAAACGTGTCGCGTGAAGCGATTGGCGTTGTTCCACCACGACCCGTCGCGGTCCGACGAGGCCCTCAGCGCCATGGCGGGTGACGTTGCTCGTTCGTGTGCCACCAGCGTGTTCGCGGCTCGTGAGGGTGAATCGGTCGACGTCGTAACGTGTAGTGCGTGAGCGACGCGGCAACGTCCTTCGATTCCGCTCAGTACCGTTCGGTCTTCGGACACCTACCCACCGGTGTGGTCGTCATCACCGGCCGGAGTGCAAACGGTGAGCCGCTCGGATTGACCATCGGTTCGTTCACTTCGATTTCACTCGACCCGCCGCTCGCCGGCTTCTTCGTCGGAAGGACTTCTCGTTCGTGGCCGCTGATTGCCACCCGCGGTGTGTTCACAGCCAACGTGTTGAGTGCGGCGCAGTCGGAAGTGTGCTGGCGCTTCGCCAAGGATGCGACCGATGGTTCTCGCTTCTCCGGAATCGATTGCTCGTCGTCGCTCAATGGTTCTCCGGTGTTGCCCGACGTGGTGGCAACCATCGACTGCACGTTGCAGGACTCCCACATGGTTGGCGACCACGACCTGGTGGTTGGCGCAGTCACCGATGTGCGGGTGTTGAATGCGGCGCTGCCCGCGATGGTGTTTTTCAAGGGCAAGACGGGCGACGCGCGAATCGAATCGTGATTCATCGCTCGAGTCCCTCCATGAATTCGTCGAAGAAGTTCGGGGTTTGGAAGTGAACTGGGCGATTGGCGCGGCGTTCGTCGTCGGCACGGTGCTGGTCTACGCCGGTGTCGCAAAGGGTCTCGGTTTGTCCGGTTGGTTGGACTCGGCGCGACGGCTTGGTGTACCACGAGTGGTTGCAATCGCGGTGCCGATTGCGGAACTGGTCGTGGGCCTCGGCGTCATCTTCGGTGGATCGCAACGACGCGGATTCGTGACTTGCGCCATCGTGCTCCTGGCGGGGTTCACGGCTCTGTTGGCTTGGAACCTGCGTTTCGAGGATCGCCCACCGTGTGCGTGCTTCGGTGGGCGATCGACGAGACCGATCGGCGGCAGGGACGTTCTGCGAAACGTCACGTTGCTCGTATTGGCGGTGGTTGCCCTGGCTTCGTAGCCTGAAGTCGTGCGCGTGTGGATCGACCAGGACTTGTGCACCGGAGATGGTCTGTGCGTCGATCACTGTCCCGATGTGTTCACCCAATTGGAGGACGGCATCGCCTACGTGGTCGAAGCTGGCGTGATTCTCAACGACCCGGGAAGCGCGGGCAGTCTGGCAGCGGTGCCCCTGAAACATGTCGGTGCCGTCGTGTTGGCGGCGGATGTGTGTCCAGGTGAGTGCATCTTCATCGACACCACCGACGAGGAGGAACGCTTGACGTTGCTCGGAGGAGCAACCACGATTTCGTGAACGTCCGTATCGCAGCCGCCGGTGCCGCGCTGGCGCTCACCCTCGGTGTGGCGGGTGTGAGTGCCACCGACGAATCGGTCGATCTGCGTGTGTCGAGTTCGAGCGACACCCTGCTCGCAATCGAGGTGCTGAAGGGTGTTCCGGTGCAGAACGAGTATCCGCGCGGCTACAAACGTTCGTTGTTTCCGCACTGGCGTGACGTCGATGGTGACGGGTGCGACTCCCGTGAACAGGTGTTGAAGCGTGACGCGATCGGTTTGCCCCAGGTGGATCCGTTCAAGTGCTTCGTCGTGGAGGCGGATTGGTTGTCGCCTTACGACGGGAAGAAGACGTCCGATCGAACCGAGGTCGACATCGACCATGTGGTGGCGTTGAAGGAAGCATGGGACTCGGGCGCCTGGCAGTGGACCGACGCCCAACGACTGGCCTATGCCAACGACACGAGCGACTCGCGCACGCTGATTGCGTCATCTTCCTCGAGCAATCGTTCGAAGGGAGAGAAGGATCCTTCCAACTGGATGCCTTCGGTACGTGCGTATTGGTGTACCTACAGCGCCAACTGGATTGCGGTGAAGGCCCGCTGGTCGATGTCGATGGATCAAAGCGAGTGGGGGCGGCTCAACAACGTGCTGACCAACGAGTGCGCCGGCACGACGATGCGTGGCTGGAACCCGCCGCCCGGGGGAGTGACGACGACCTCAACGAGCACAACGTCGTCGAGCACCACTTCGACCTCGGCAACCACGGTCACCTCGGTTTCGCCGACCACTTCGCGTGCGGGAGCCTCCGTCACCACGTCCACCACTTCGCGTGCTGTTACTGCGACGACGATCGTTGCAACCACTCAGGCTCCGAGCGGCGGGCTTCAACCAATTTCGGGTCGACCCGGTTCGTTCTGTGCTCCCGAAGGAGCAATCGGTTCGTATGGTGGTCGCGTGTACGTCTGCTCGAAGACGAGCGCCGAGGGTATTCCGTATGCCAACGGAGCCAAGCGTTGGCGACAACAGACCTGAGGCGCCCGCCAGCCCACTACTCTGAATGTCCATGTCCAAGAAGACCAAGAAGCGCAAGGCGCGCATGCGCCGATCCAAGGCAAATCACGGTAAGCGTCCCAATATGGGTCGCCGCTAAACGCGCCGACTTTCGTTCGCTCGTTTCCGTCCCCATCTGACTCGCGTCGCTGCGATCACCGTCGGTGGTCCGACTGCACCGTGGGAAGCCATTGGCATCACGACCACCATCGATGAATTCGGCGTCACGTCGGCGCAACTCGGTGAGGTTCGGCTCAGGATCGATGCGTCCTTGCCTTCGGGAATCCGCAACGTCTCGCTGATCGGCTGTCCGAGCGTCGCCGACGTCATCGCCGGACTACCGGTGGAGCACGTCGACGAACTCGCCGATCCACGCACTGGGATTCGTCTCGCCGACTCCGAGTCGTCGGTGTCGCGGTTCGTTCTGAACGTTGTCGGCGTCGACCACGTCGTTGTTCTGGCCGATGACGTCCGCGCCACGTGCGCGGAGATTTCACGAGTGTCGGGCGCCGAGTTGAAACGCGTGAAGGAAGGCAGTCGCGGAGTACAGGGGTTTCATCGCTGGGGCAGCGTGATCGTGGAGGTCGTCGAGCGCCGTCTCGTTGATCCCGAATCAACCTCTGGTGACGGCGTCTCGTTGCGTGGCGCGTCTCCCTGCGATGCCACCTATTGGGGGTTCGTGCTGGTGGTGGACGACATCGACGCCGCATCGGCGTATCTCGGTCCGGACGTGATCAGTGCACCGAAACCGGCGGTGCAGTCCAACCGGGTGATCGCCACGGTGCGTTCGGGTGCCGGCCTCGGCGTTCCGCTCGCGTTGATGTCACGCTGACGTTGCTCCGAACCAGCAGTTACTCGTCGTCGGGATCCCGCGAGAGGTAGGCCCGGCCCTCGGCGCACGATTCGTTGAGCGGACACCAGCGACAGTGGGCTGCCGGCTGGCGAGTCGGTTCGGCCTTGTCGAGCTCAAGGGCCACGATTCGTCGAATACCCGCAACGACGCGCCGCACCGCTGCCTGCAATACTCCCTCGGACACGTCTTCCACATCGGCACGGGCGGCCGCGAGGGAATACGTAGCAAGTCGTCGTGGTGCCATTCCGCTACGTAGCGCTTCGACCAGGGCGTAGAAGCGAAGGTCCTCACGATGCGAGAGATGGAGCCCGCCGCTCTTGATGTCGATGATCACCTTCTGGTCGGCGGTTCCGAGGGTGAGGTCGGCTCGTGTACCGAGCACGATCGCGCCGTCGAACAATTCGTATCGCGCGGACGATTCGGTGCTCGGACGCCACGCGCGTTTCAACTTGGGAAAACATTCCTCGAACCGCGTGTACAGGTCGATCGCATATCCGCGCAACTGCGCCGATTCTCCGGGACTCATCCCCACCAGAAAGTCGGCGATGTTGTTGCTGGAGTCGGCGAGTCGGGCGATGGCTTCGTCGACGATGTCGGTCGGCGTCGACTCACCCCGCCAATTGACCCCGAGTTCCACCGCCTTGTGAAGCACAGTGCCGCGTGCATTGATTGCGTTCCACTCGAAGGAGTTCTTGGAGGCAAGGTGGTGCGCTTCGCAGCCGTGAATCGTGGTGAGCTTGTTCTTGCTCAACCACATGGGGTTCTGTCGGGTGAATCGCGGAGCGAGGTCGGCGAGTTGTTCGTGCAGGAGCGTGCGAACCGCTTCCACCACGCTGCCTGGAAGCGGCGTCCAGTCGGGGGACTTTCCGAGAGTGTCGACCACCGCTTGCTGCATCGGATTGAGTGGTGTGTCGGCCGCCGTTGGTGGTGTCGTCATCGTGTGGCAACAGTAGTGAGGGGGTGACGGGTTCTTCGTACCACCCCCGTGACATGATGATCAGTTCCATGCGTACCGATGTAGCCACGCTCAATACCGGAGAATTCGCCGCATTGGCGCGCGCGATTTCCTCCAGCGTCCGGGCACTTGGGTTGGTGGCACCGGGTTTTCGTTGTCCCACACGCGTGTTGGGTGTCGATCGCACGATGCGGCGTTTCACGGTCGATTCCGCAGCCGGCACCGTGGCCGGAATCGTGGCCGTGAACGTGAAGGGTCGCCCGCTCGCCGCCGTGGTTGCCGACATGATCGAAGGCGTGGTGATGCTCAATCAGTTGTCGGCCGTCGAAGCAGCCCGTGTGCGCAGTGTGTTGTGGCAATCACTCGAGCGCACCACTTCCACCGCGCACGTAGCCTGAGATTCGGTCGGGCATCACGTCCGAACGACAACGTCGCGTTGCCCGGGTGGCGAAATGGTAGACGCGGGGGGCTTAAACCCCCCTGGCCAGAAATGGCTGTGTGGGTTCGACTCCCGCCCCGGGCACTCCGACAGAATGAACCAGATGACGCTCGGCATTGACGACCACCGCACCGCCGCGCAGGTTCGCGCCGCCCTCGATGCCGCCCTCGACGACATGATCGTCGATCTGGAGAAGTTCGTGAACGTGGAGTCGCCGTCGTTGGAACAGGAGTGCCTCGATCGCAGCGCGCACTTTCTCGCCGACTTGATGACTCGTGTACTCGGCAAGCCGCCGACGATCATCCAAAGCGACCGCGGTCCGCACGTGCACTGGAAGGGAAGCAACGACACCAAGGTGCTCGTCGTCGGCCACCATGACACCGTGTTCCCGCTCGGCACGGTGGCACAGCGTCGTTTTGCGCGCGAAGGCAACATCGGACGTGGTCCCGGCATCTTCGACATGAAGGCCGGCATCGTGCAAGCGATTTACGGCATTGCCGCGGTGAAGGAGTGGTACCACACGGAAATCCTCATCACCGCCGATGAAGAAGTCGGTTCGCATGCCTCGCGGTCCCTGCTCGAGGAGCGCGCTCGTGCCGCCGGCGCCGTGCTGGTGTTGGAGCCGAGCGCCGACGGTGGTGCATTGAAGACCGCGCGCAAGGGCACTGGAACCTTCACCATCACCATCACTGGACGCGCCTCGCATGCAGGTCTCGAACCGGAAAAGGGTGTCAATGCGCTGGTCGAACTCTCCGCACAAATCCCGCGGATCGTGGCCATGGCCAATCCCGCGCTCGGCACCACCGTGACTCCGACCGTGGCCAAGGCCGGCACGGCCGACAATGTGGTGCCCGATTCGGCGACCATCGCCGTCGACGTGCGTTGCGTGGTGCCGGAGGAAAAGGAGCGGCTCGAACGCGAGATGTCACAACTGACCGCGACGCTCGCGGGTGCTCGAGTCGAAGTGAGTGGTGGAATGAATCGACCTCCGATGCACGAGTCGATGACGAGTGAACTGTTCTCGGTAGCGCAACGAGTGGCCGATGAATACGGCATCGCAAATCTGCAGGGCGTTGCCGTCGGCGGAGGTAGCGACGGCAACATCACGGCCGCTGCGGGTGTGCGCACACTCGACGGCCTCGGCGCGGTGGGATCCGGCGCACACGCAATCACCGAACAGGTGCGTCTCGACCTCATGCCGGAACGTGCGGCACTGGTGGCCGGTCTCGTTCAGGCAATTGTCAACGCCTGACTCGATACCCCCGCGTTTGAACTATTCCAGTTCGCTGAGGTCGTTCGGACCGAGAGTTCCCGTGGAGCGGTAGGCGTCCAATTTTCCGCGGGTGTCCTCGATGTCGAGATTGCGCATCGTC
>SXPW01000007.1 GCA_005793785.1 Actinomycetota bacterium
GGTTCGAATCCCGTCGTCCGCTCCAGACTCGTGGCTATGCGCCGTCGCTTCCTTGCTTGCTTCGCACTGATCATCGGCGTTGCGCTCGGATCTGCCTGCGCCAACGAATCATCACCCGACGCCGTCATCGCAGCGGCAAGTGACACGCGCGAGGCATTCGGCGCCATCGCCGAGCAGGTCGAATCTTCGAACGGCTACGAGATCGAATTCGTCTTCGGTTCGTCGGGGTTGTTGCGCGAGCAGCTCCTGAACGGAGCACCTTACGACCTGTACGTTTCGGCGAACACCGCCTACGTTGATGAAATCGTCAATGCCGGTGTAGGTGTCGCCAATTCTCGTGCGCACTACGCACTCGGTCGATTGGCGGTGATCGTCGCCGAAGGTGCCACTCTGCCCGAACGACTCGAGGACGTGGCGTCATTCGACCGTGTGGTGATCGCCAACCCCCAACACGCCCCCTATGGTGTCGCGGCACGCGAAGCATTGACGTCGGCGGGAGTGTTGCCCTCGCTCGAAGCCCGACTCATCCTGGCCGACAACGTCGCGGATGCCGTACGGCTGGTGGAATCCGGGGAGGTGTCGGCAGGAATCGTGGCGTTGTCGTTGGTGATGGATCGTGAACACCTTGTGGTGGCGCCGGAATCGCACGAGCCGATTCGCCAGTCGTACGTGGTCACCGTTCGTGGTCGCGACAACGCGGCGATCGCGAAGTTTCTCGAGGTGATGAATTCACCATTCGGTCGGGACGTGCTCGAGAGATACGGTTTCGCGTCGGTGTCGTCGTGAGCGATTGGTTCCCGTTCTGGTTGTCGCTGCGAGTATCGGTGATCGCGACCGTCATCTCCGGCGTACTGGGGGTTGCCATCGCCTACCTGCTTGCGAAATGGCGGTCCCGCCTCGCCTCGCTGGTGGAGGTGGTCTTCACGCTGCCGATCGTGCTCCCACCGACCGTGCTCGGGTACTACCTCCTCACGTCGCTCGGATCACGGTCGGTACTCGGCGGGGTGTGGGAGGCGACCTTCGGCGCTCCGCTGGTGTTCACACAGACGGGTGCAGTCGTCGCAGCGACGGTGTCGGCGTTGCCCTTCGTCATTCG
Source organism: Actinomycetota bacterium (assembly GCA_005793785.1). Lineage (GTDB taxonomy): Bacteria > Actinomycetota > Acidimicrobiia > Acidimicrobiales > Ilumatobacteraceae > F1-60-MAGs027. The sequence goes on from SXPW01000007.1 coordinate 1,097, forward strand.
TGCCGCACGTGCCGCAATCAGCAACGTGGATCCTCGAACCGAGGAGATGGCTCGCGTCATCGGTCTCCCGGAATGGAAGGTCGCACGTGTCGTGACCTTGCCGTTGGCGGCACGTGGCATCGGTGCGGGAATTGCCCTCGGTTTCGCCCGCGCACTCGGTGACTTCGGGGCCACCGTGATGGTGGCGGGCAACATTCCCGGTCAAACTCAGACGTTGCCGGTGGCGGTGTACGACGCAGTCCAATCGGGAGACGGCGACACAGCGAGAACGGGATCGCTCGTCTTGGGTGCCGTCGCCGTCGTGGTCCTCCTCGTCGTGACCCAGGTTTTTGCGAGGCGGCGATGAGCACACTCGAGGTCGCCATTCGTGTGGTGGTGCCGGAGTTCGTCGTTGAGGCGGCGTTCTCCGCACCCGCGGGAATCACGGTGCTGGCGGGACCGTCGGGATCCGGCAAGAGTCTCACCTTGGCGGCCATCGCAGGAACGGTGCGACCGAATCGCGGGCGGATTCGCATCGGCGAGACGCTGCTCGCCGACGCCGAACACGGCGTGCACGTACGTTCGCAGGAGCGTCGTCTCGGTGTGGTGTATCAACACGCTGGTTTGCTCGAACATCGTTCGCCCATCGACAACGTTCGGCTCGCCGTCGGCGGCGATGTCGTTGCGGCGGGCGAGATGCTCGAACGGGTGGGGGCGTCGCACCTTCGTACCAAGCGAACCAAGACACTCTCGGGGGGCGAACGTCAACGCGTCGCACTTGCCCGCGCTCTGGTGGGAAGCCCGGCGGCGCTGCTGCTCGACGAGCCGTTCAGTTCACTCGATACGCCGACGCGCGAGGATTTGCGACGGTTGGTTCGGGAATTGGTGACCGAGCGTCGGCTTATCGCTCTGCTGGTGACTCATGACGCGCAGGACGTGAGCGCGCTTGCGGATCGCGTCGTGGAGTACGAACCGGGGCGGACCGTCGCGGCATCGGAATGAAGCCGCTCGTGCGTGCCATGTATTCGGCGTAGCCCGGCTTGCGTTTCGCCAGGAGTCGGTCGAGCATCGCGGCGCCGGAGACTCGCACGAGGAGCACGGTCATGACTGCTGCGCCGAGGAACGCCCACGCCCCGGCACCTTGCCCCGATCCGACGATGGCAAGACCCCACCACACCAGTGCGTCCCCGAAATAATTCGGATGTCGCGTGAGTGCCCAGAGTCCCTGGTCCATGATCTGGTCGGCGTTTCGCGGATTGCGCTTGAATCGCGCCAACTGGGCGTCACCCACCGCTTCGAAGTACAACCCCACCGCCCACACGAGGAATCCCAGTAGTGCCGTGAATCCGGCACCAGCCGAGGTGTCACGCTGTCCCATGGAGATGGGAATCGACACGACGAACATCAGTGCACCTTGCAAGGCGAACACGGTGTACAGGCTCACGATGGCGAATCGGTCGCCGTGCTTGCGGCGCATCGCGCGGTAACGGAAGTCCTCGCCCTTGCCGAGATTTCGTTTCGCCAGGTACGTGGCGAGGCGCAGTCCCCACACCGTCACCATTGCAACGAGCAACCAGTTGCCGGCACCGGAGGCGCCGGTGACGAACTTGGCGGCCCAGGCAACGAGTACGAAGCCGAGACCCCAGACGATGTCGACGATGGAGGCATCGCGACGTACGAGCGACACCGCCCATGTGGCCAGCATCAAGCACGCCACCGTGACGAGCGCCGCGATCAGTACGGTGCCGACATCAGCCACGAAACGAGAGTAGGCGTGGCGCCGGCGATTCGGGGGGATTCCCGCCATTGCGTTGTGACTTCGTCAAGTTGGTGCGAGCCTTGACGAGTGCTCCAAATTCGCAATCTCAGCGTGGAGGTCGGTGCGCGTTTGGTGGTGAGCGACGCCAGCTTCTCGGTGATGCCCCGTGACAAGGTGGGCCTCGTCGGACGGAATGGCGCAGGCAAGACGAGCCTGTTCAAGGTGCTCGGCGGGGCGACCGAAGCCAAGTCGGGCACGATCACGAGGGGTGGGGCGTTCGGCTACCTACCGCAGGACCCGCGCATCGCCGGGTCGTTCGACGGTCGGAGTGCGGTCTCGCACATCTTGTCGTCGCGGGGCATCGATGAGGACATCACGCACATGGAGAAGTTGCGTATTGCGATGGAGGAGCGACCCGACGAACGAAACATCGCCAGGTTCGCCAAGGCCGAGGAGGAGTTCGAACGAAAGGGCGGCTACGCGGCCAACAGCGAGGCGCGCGCCATCGCAGCCGGTTTGGGTTTGAAGGCCGATCGCCTCGACCTTCAACTCGGCGTGTTGTCGGGCGGTGAACGCCGACGCGTCGAGTTGTGTCGCATTCTCTACGGGGGCAGCGACACGTTGCTCCTGGACGAGCCGACCA
>SXPW01000058.1 GCA_005793785.1 Actinomycetota bacterium
CGAAGTCGACATCGAGCAGGTGCCGGGCACAGCCGAGATCGTGGAGCGCGTCAACAACGGCAACCAGACGGTGCCCACCTTGGTGTTCCGAGATGGCACCGCGATGACCAACCCGTCGCTGGCCAAGGTGAAGGAAAAACTGGCCGCCCTCGCCAGCTGAGTGCGGCAATTCGCGCCGATTCGCGACCAGGGTGACCGGATAATTCACCTTCCGTTTACCTTTGCGCCAGCACGGCGCTAGGCGATACGGCGAGTGTAGTGGGCTGTGACCACGGTGGAGACCCCGACACCCCGCGAGATGACGGTCATCTACAGCCGCGCCGATCGAATCTTTCGCGGCATCGTCACGGCAGGGGCATTGACGTCGCTGCTGCTGTTGGGGCTGATCGCATCATTCCTTATCTTCCGGAGTGCCGGGACCTTCCGCGAGTTCGGTCTGAACTTCATTACCGGTACCGAGTGGTTCTCCGATGGCTTCCGCGAAGTCGGTGACGAGTCCAGACCCGACAACAGCGTCTTCTCAATCGGGCCGATGATCGTTGGGTCGCTCGTAGTTGCGACCATCGCGATGCTGTTTGCGATTCCACTCTCCATTGGTGGCGCTCTCTACATCGAGTTCTACGCACCGCGTTCGATCTACCGAGTTCTCGTTGCCATGTTGGACCTCGCCGCCGCAATTCCCTCACTGATCTTTGGTCTGTGGGGAATCGAGATATTCACATCGTTCGGCGTGCGCTGGGCAACGCTGCTGAATGATCGCTTGGGCTTCATTCCGATTTTCTCCGTCGAGTTCGAGAACTTTGGACGCAGTCCCTTCGTTGCTGGTTGTGTGTTGGCCTCGTTGGTGGTGCCGATCACCACGTCGGTGGCTCGTGAGGTGTACTCGCGGACGCCGCGCGACCTCATCGATACGTGTTATGCCTTGGGCGGAAGCAAGTGGGGTGCGATTCGATCGGTCGTCATGCCCTACGGCCGCAGTGGTGTCATTGCCGGAGCGATGTTGGGTCTCGGCCGTGCACTCGGCGAAACAGTTGCCATCTATCTCATGCTCAATCTGGTGTTCAAGTATTCGTATCAAGTTCTGGACTCGACAGGTGGAAACGTCGCGTCGATGATTGCGCTCAAGTTCGGCGAAGCAACGGACAAAGAGATTTCGGCACTCATCGCATCCGGATTGGTGCTGTTCGTCATCACGCTCATCGTCAACATGATTGCTTCCAACATCGTGCAAAGGACGACTCCACGCGCATGAGCAACGTCGTCCAATCACCCGACAGCGCTACGGTCGAACCGCAGCGGCCATGGGCAGTGAAGCGTGCCGTTCGCGCCACCAATGCAGGCAGACTCGCAGTGTTTGCTGCGCTCGCAGCCGGAATCACTCTCGTGACACCACTTGCGAATGCCGACGGTTGGGCACTCGCGTTTCTCGTCGTCAACCTGACGTGGACCATTGCAGTTGCGGTGCGCCTCGGCGCCAAGGAGCGTCGAGACGCCATCGTGCGAGTGGTGGTGTCGTCATTGGCCTTCCTGGCGTTCGTCCCGTGGCTCTCCATCTTTGTTTCGACGGCATTGAAGGGATACAAGGGTCTGTATCCGGGCTACTTGTTCAACGACATGCGCATAACGTCGTACGACGATGAGTTGACGTTCGGCGGCGTTGGTCACGCCGTGGTCGGCTCGCTCATCATGGTGGCCATCGCTACGATTCTCACGTTGCCCCTCGGAATTCTGAGCGGGATCTACCTCACGGAAGTTCGTGGTCGGCTCACCTTCATGGTTCGCTTCATCGTGCAGTCGATGGCCGGAGTGCCATCGGTGGTGGCGGGTTTGTTCATCTTTGCAACCGTGGTGCAGTCCATGGGGAGGTACTCGGGTCTTGCCGGTGGTATCGCCCTGGCGGTGCTGATGTTGCCTACCGTTTCTCGAACCGCTGAAGAGGTACTGAAGCTGGTCCCCGATGATCTGCGAAGTGCGGGGTATGCCCTCGGTGCTCGTCAATGGCGAACTGCACTCATGGTGGTGTTGCCGACGGTGAAGGCAGGTCTGACCACGGCGGCAATCCTGGGTATTGCACGCGTCATCGGTGAGACTGCACCACTACTGCTCACGTCGTTGAACACCAATGGGTTCATGTGGAACCCCATCGGTGGAACGTTGGGCTCGCTGCCCACCTACATCTTTGCCATGTTCATGTATGGCTCGGAGTTCAGCGTTGCCAGAGCATGGTCAGGATCGGTCGTCCTGCTCTCCATCGTGCTCTTCTTCTTCGTGTTGGCACGTCGCCTTGGTGGACGCAGTGAAAAGCGCGCCAAGGCCGGTGTTGGCAAAGCAGCTCGTACATCAGTAGGAACAAAATGACGCAAAGGACAATGAACATGACCACTTCAGATCTCACGGACATGAACAAGGTGGGCGGCGCACAAGGCGATAGCACCAGTTTCCGAGGACTCGAGACCCGCTCGGTTCATGCTTGGTTCGGTAAACACCACGCACTCGCTGGCGTCTCGCTGCGTTTCCCGGAGCGAACCGTTACGGGTCTGATTGGTCCGTCCGGTTGCGGAAAGTCGACGTTCATTCGCCTGCTCAACCGGATGCACGAGTTCATCCCGTCGGCAGCCATGGCGGGTTCGGTGTTGCTCAACGGCTCCGACATTTACGACCCGTCAGAGGATCCGGCCATGATTCGGCTCAAGGTGGGCATGGTGTTTCAGAAACCCAACCCGTTTCCCGCGATGACCATTCGTGAGAACGTTCTGGCAGGTATCAAACTTGCACATCTCAAGCGAGACAATCACGACGACATCGTCGAGCAGTGCCTCACCCGCGCTGGATTGTGGAAGGAGGTGAAGGACCGTCTGGATGCCTCCGGTGGTTCGCTCTCCGGTGGTCAACAACAACGCCTCTGCATCGCCCGCTCCTTGGCCGTGGAACCGCAAGTGCTGCTGATGGACGAACCTTGCTCGGCATTGGATCCTGGTAGCACGCTGCGGATCGAGGAGACCATCAAGGAGCTGGCGGAAAAAATCACGGTCATCATCGTCACCCACAACATGCAGCAGGCGAGCCGTGTGAGCGATTACTGCGCCTTCTTCCTGACCGATGGCGGACCGGGGTACCTCGTTGAGGCGGATTCGACACGAAAGATATTCACGAATCCCAGTGACCCGCGCACGGCCGACTACGTGCAGGGCAAGTTCGGCTGATCGTTCAAGTACTGTTCACCAACCGGACGCCCAATAGTCGTTCGGTTGCTAGGTGGTAGTCATCCCGCGAATCTAAGTTTCTCCTCGTCAGTATCAAACTCACACAGGAGAAATCATGCAAAAGCGAATCAAGCGTTTTGCTGCAGTGATCATCACCGCAGCAGGCGTCCTTTCGAGCGCGTCGATTGCCAAGGCAGAAGACGTGACCGGCGGTGGAGCTTCGTTCCCCGTGCAATTCTTGACCCCGGCGATTGCCGAGTTCAATAGGACGTTCAACCACAACTTCACCTACACCTCGACGGGTTCGGGAACTGGTAAGCGCAACTTCCGTAACGAAACGTTCAAGTTCGCAGGAACCGACTCTGCGGTAGGCGCAACGGAACTCCCATCGTTCGGTTGGAACTACGTACCGTACGTTGCAGGTGCCATCGGTATCGCATACCGCCTGGACGAGGCAAAGGGTGCGACGATTTCCTTGAGCCCACAGACCATCAACGGAATTTTCGGTGGAACCGTGGAAAACTGGAATCACCCGAGCATTGCAGCCGACATCAAGGCGAATCCGCCGTGGGCAAACACCAAGAAGAAGTCAGATGTTCGTGGCGCCACTGCGCTGTGGGAAAACATCTCACGTACTCAGGCCAAGATCACCGTGTCGATGCTTCCTTCGACCCTGAAGGAGAACAAAGGCAAGAAGATCGAGTGGACCGACGACACCACCAAGAAGGTGCTGAAGACCTTGACGGTGGGAACCAAGGCCGAAGTCAACATGACATCGCCGATCAAGCCGAACGACACGTTCTCCATCAAGGTGGGCGGTAAGACGGTGGCGACCTTCAAGCAGATTCCGGTTACCTTGCCGGATCGCGCGATTCAAGTGGTGTACCGCGCCGATCCATCCGGTACGACGAACAACTTCTGCCAGTACATGAAGAATGCAATCAACCCCGACTGGGTGATCAACGATGCATTCACGTCGTGCATTCCAGGTGGTGTTGCTCGACTTGGTTCGCGTTTCGTTGGTCAACCACAGAACAACAACCAGGCCAACTACATCGCCGACACCAACGGCGCGATTGGCTATGCGGAAGTTGCCTACATCACCGATCCGCTGCGTGCAGCAAAGGGAATCAAGGCAGCCAACATCCGTAACGCAGCCGGTGCATTCGTTGCGCCAACAGCCGCGGGCTACAACTCGCACCTGGGGGGTGCCACTCAAGATGCACGTGGCTTGATCACCTTCGATTGGAAGCAGACCACCAACCGCACCGCCTACCCACTTGGTGCGGTGACCTACGGTCTGTGCCAGACGAGCGCTGACGCCAAGAACAAGGCAGTGTCGCAGTTCTTCCAGTGGTTGATCACCGACTTCGGCCCGAAGAACGCCGAAGCTCTCGGTTACACACCATTGCTGAGTGCGGCGGCCGCACGAGGAGTCGAGCTCGCCAAGAAGTGTGGCGCCGGCTGATCGAGTCCGAACTGCACCTCGCCCCCCGCGAGGTGATGAAAGGCCCCGGGCAAGTGCCCGGGGCCTTTCTCATTGCGACGTCGAGTGCGGGGTGGAAGGTCGAGTGCGGTGTGGGTTATCGAGTGCGGTGTAGGTCAGCTGCGCAAGAACTTGAGCAGAGGCAGCGCCAGCAAGAGTCCGATGAGTTGCATGACGATGAACATCGGCACTGCCTGAGGAGCAATTCCCGCAAACGACTCGCTGAATGCACGAGCGATGGTGACCGATGGGTTTGCCAGCGATGTGGACGAAGTAAACCAATAGGCGCCACCGATCCATACGCCAACGGCGAGTGGAACGGACTCGGCACGATGCTTACCGATGAGGAAGATCACGAGCAGTAAACCGAATGTCGCCACGACTTCGCCAAGCCAGATGCCACCACCATCTCGTACCTTGCTGGACGGTCCGAGGATGTCGAGATGGAACATCAGGTTGGCAATCGCGGCACCGATGATTCCGCCGATGGTTTGCGCCACGAAGTACGGTCCCAGGTCACGCCACGAACGTCCATTGAGCACGCAATCTGCGGCGGTGACCACAGGGTTGAAATGTGCCCCGGAGATCTGGCCGAACATCATGATCAGGGCAATGAGCGCTCCAACCGTCGCGCCAGCGTTGGCGAGAAGCTGCAGAGCAACGTCGTCGGTGAGGTTCGTGGCCATGATGCCCGAACCCACCACGGAGATGATGAGCAGACCTGTTCCGACCGCTTCGGCAATCAGGCGCCGTGAGAGAGTCGTGGTCATCGAGTGCTCACGCCGAGATCGGAGATGAGGCTTTCCACACGTCGACGAATCTCGTCCCGAATCGGACGTACTGCCTCCACACCTAGCCCTGCCGGGTCATCAAGTGCCCAGTCTTCGTAACGTTTGCCGGGGAAGATCGGACACGTATCACCACAGCCCATCGTGATGACCACGTCGGCGGCCTGCACGATTTCCACGGCAAATGGCTTGGGGAACTCGTTGGCGATGTCGATACCGACTTCCTGCATGGCAGCAACGGCCGCCGCATTGAGGTCTTTACCTGGAAGTGAGCCACCCGAGTACACCTCGATTTTCCCTTTGGAGAGGTGGCGCACCCAGCCTGCGGCCATCTGGGATCGCCCTGCGTTGTGCACGCAAACGAACAGCACCGAAGGTGGTGCGTCGGTAATGAGTCCGCGCACCTTGGCCAAGGCACGCAAGCGGTCGTCGGCATATCGCGTGGTGAACACGGCGACGAACGTTCTCACTTTTGCATCTGCGAAACTCTCGTAGGACTCGTGAACGATGGGTCGAATCTCGGTTTCGTCGAACTTGCCCGCGTATTTGCGTGCAAGTTGACTCACACCGTGTTCGATGATCTCGTTTTCTTCGGTTGGTTGATACAGGCTCATGATTCCTCCTTGAATAATGTCATTCGGTTGATGAGTTGTTGATAAATGTCTTCGAATGCTGCGGACGTCCCCGCATCGACCGGGTCGGGCAGTGACCAATGCAAGCGGGAGAGGGAATCCGTGAGGTCATCGTGCGATTGGTCGCACACCGTGATGACGGTGACTCCGCGACGTTTGTTTGCCGTGTACTGCGTCGGACGTGCCGTGCTCAAATCCATATGGTGACGCTTGGCAATGCTGATTGCAAGCGGGTGTACGACGGCTGCCGGTTGCGTTCCAGCGCTGTCGGCCGGGGTTCCCACGATCTTGCGCCACAGAGCGGCCGCAAGTTGCGAGCGGGCCGAGTTGTGCGTGCATACGAAAGTGACTTCGCGTGGTGCGGCGGCGACGTTGAGCATCGCGCGATGGTGTGGGAGCAATCGAACGAACCGTTTGCGGCCATCGGCGTGCGAGTGGGTTCGCTCGATGAGACCTGCATGTTCCAGCACATCGAGGTGATGAGCCAGAAGTGCCGACGAGAGTTCGAACTTCTCGATGAGTTCACCAGGTGTGCGATCAGACCGTGAGAGTTCCTCGGCAATCTCCAATCGGCGAGGGTCGCCCAGGGCAGCAAAGACCTCGGCACGACGCCGAAGACCGCTTCGTTGGGTGGCCACACTCCTACTGTAGGTCTCTCAAATAAAGTTGAGAGATAAATAGTGGTGAATTTCAGGTGAACTCGGCTGCGACCGTGCTCGTGGGTGAACCTATTCCTCTTCCTGTTCGCGCAGGAACTGTTCGAACGCATTACCCAGATCGTCGGCCGATGGCAACACGGTGTCGTTACGGCGGTCGTACTCTCGCTCGAGCATCTGCACGTACTGGGCAGTTTGTTCGTCTTCTTCCACGGCCGCATCATGCAACTCGGCCCAGCGTTGGATGTCCTCGTACATCCCGGCGTGTTGAGTGGGGACCCCAAGCACCCGTTCGAGATGTCGCAGCAGAGCGGCCGATGACTTGGGGTGTTCGGAGGACGCCAGGTAGTGCGGTACGCCGACGCGAAGTGACACCGCCGGAATTCGTTCGTGCTCCAATCGCTCTTGCAACACACCAATGACCCCGGTTGGGCCTTCGTACTGGGGGCGCGAGAGACCGAGTTTGCTCGCCAAGGCGTTGCTGGTGGTGCTACCGGAGACAACGGGAGTTCGGGTATGAGGAACCGCATCGAGCATGGCCCCCACGGTGACCACCGCCGCACAACGCAAGTCCTTGGCGCACTTCACGATGCAGGCGACGAAGGTTGGCCAGTGCAGATGCGGCTCCACCCCGGAGATGACGACGAGATCGCGACCATCAGCTGCGCCGTGAACGAGGATCACCTCGTTTTGTGGCCAACGAATGTGGCGCTCTTCGTCCTCGTCCATCCACACTTCGGGTCGAGCCTGCGTGAAGTCGAAGAACGGATCGGATTCGATATCGGCCACCGTGACGCAGTTTCGACCGTCCATGAGCCAATCAAGTGCTCCCGTGGCGGCTTTGGCGGCATCGAACCAGCCCTGCAGGGCCACCAACATGACCGGCCGATGCAGTTGTGGAATCTCCTCGATGTGCGAGTCGAGCACTTCCTCGACGGTGGGGTAGGAATCGGAGAACTGCTGCATGTGTTACGCGCGTAGGCGATCAACCACGTAGTCGATGCACTTGGTGAGGGCAGCAACATCGCTCGGTTCAACCGCGGGGAATATCCCGACTCGCAGTTGATTGCGACCGAGCTTGCGATAGCCGTCGGTGTCGACGACACCATTGTGACGAAGAATTGCATTCACATCGTTCGCAGCAACGCCATCGAGATCGATGGTCGCCACCACGTTCGAGCGGTGTTCGGGTTTGCTCACGAATGGCGTGGCGAAGCTGCTGTGCTCTGCCCATTGGTAGATGATCGAGGCTGATTCCGCGGTTCGCCGTACGCACCACCCCATTCCACCCTGTTGCAACATCCAGTGCACTTGTTGGTCGAGCAGGAACAGCGTGGCGATTGCGGGGGTGTTGTAGGTCTGGTCGGCGCGGGAGTTGTCGAGTGCAATTTTAAGGTCGAGCGACGCGGGCATCCAGCGACCCGATGCCGCAATCGACTCGATTCGCTCGATGGCGCGAGGTGAACAACACGCAATCCAGAGCCCACCATCGCTGGCGAACGACTTCTGGGGAGCGAAGTAGTAGACATCGACCCCGCTCGGAGCCCAGGCGAGACCGCCGGCGGCTGATGTGGCATCCACGAGAACCAGCGCATCGCCGGCGCTGCTGGGTGGAGAGGTGCTCGAGGCGTCGGTATCCGTGAGTTGCATGGCGACGCCAGTGGAGGTTTCGTTGTGGGTGAGGCACAGTGTGTCCGCCACGCTGACCCGTGGCGACGGGTGGGTTCCGGGTTCACTCGCCACCACCAGTGGATCTCCGAGGTGCGGTGCGGCAGTAGCTGCGTCGGCGAACTTCTGGGAGAACTCCCCG